>NZ_JBHLVO010000022.1:0-82733 GCF_042433335.1 Metabacillus herbersteinensis | reverse complement strand
TGCATAGCGATTGCGAGAGGCCTTCTCTCATCTTAAGTGCAGCATTGCGTACCAGGTGTGCTTTTCAAGCACACTTTGTTTGCATTCGTGACACACAATCATCTGCATATCTCACAATGTATGCTTGTCCTTTGCACTGTTTCCTAACCCTTTTCTCAAACCATAGGTCGAGGACATAATGGAGGTATATATTGGCAAGTATCGGAGATATTACTCCACCTTGCGGTGTGCCATTGTCTGTCCTGTATTTCTTACCTTCCTCCATATATCCACCTTTAAGAAACCTACCAATTATCCTTAGTAGGTTAGGGTCAGTGATTCGCAGTTTTAAGAACTCCATCATCCATGTGTGGTCAACGTTGTCGAAGAATCCTTTGATATCTACATCTACTATATAATTTACTGACTTCTTTTCAATGTAGTAGTTCAGTATTTTCAAAGCATCGTGGCAATTACGATTTGGTCGGAATCCAAAGGAGCAATCTAGAAAGTCATTTTCATAGATGGTATTTAATACCTTTGTAATGCCTTTTTGAACAATTTTATCTTCATGTTCCGGTATTCCCAATGGTCTTTTCTTGTCTGAATTGAGCTTTGGAATAACATCCTTCTTACTGGAACAGGACGATAGCTTTTGCTTTTAAGCCTACTAACTAGATGATCTATGTTTTCTTCTAGATTTTCACTGTATTGCTCTTTAGTGGTACCGTTAATCCCAGTTGCCTTCTTATTCGGTAGTTCAATATGACATTGAACTAGTGCTTGCTTATTTAATAGATGTGCAAGAGATGTAAATTTCATTTTAGGATCAGATTTTGCTAATTCTGCTATCCTTAGTAGTTTTGTTTCCATTTATTATCCCTACCTCTGCGTGTAGTAAATGTGTCCCTAGTAAGGGTGATAACTGGTAGCTAGCCTTTCCTCCATCGGCATTACCCAACTTCATTGGTACTACGCTGCTATCCGACTCCCTACCGGCATTTGGTTTCCTTGCTTGTTATCGCTTGTACACCATACTCTTCTAAAAAAGAAAAGACCGGTAGGGTCTCCCGAGTTGCCGTATCATAACAATGTGTAACGTGCCAAGGTCTCTGACTCCAGAGAGGTTTCATCCTTCTTGCCATTAACAAAGGATAAAATGTAGCTTTCTGCTGCGCTTAAGGCATCAGCCCTCTCGATTTACTAACATTATGGAGCTCAATCCCTTCAACCATTTGGCTTTCGGCCCGCTACCTTACTGTCTACGCTTAAAGACTAAAGTTACCTTTAGCCCTCCAAGACTCGCTACGAGCGAATGGCTAGTTCTTACTCGACGGGAATCCCACCCGCTATATGATACGACCTAAGCTCGGCCGCACAAGCACCCGTTTAGTTGAAGAAAATTCATCTAATTATACTTCTTTAAAATGGTTGTTGAGCTTCCTTAATGCATCTGTAACCGAGCTGCGTAAAGTTGTTTTGGAATAATGAACTTGAGGATTTTTCCGTTTGTTAAAATAAATGAAATGGTTCCGTTGTCGTGAAAACCCTGTATGTAAAATTCCCTTTTGATTTATTACAATGTCCTTTATACCGGTGTTGTTAATAGAAAAGTTATGCTTTTTCTGTAGCAATCCAGATACTTGACCACTACTTATCTTTTCGTCATACTCAATCTCTAAATCAGCTTGCTTCTGCTCCACTTTTTTAAACAAAAACCAAAATAAAAACTCAAGAATATCGGGAAGCTGTTTATCGTATGCATAACGATTATGGAATTGGCTACCAATTTTAATAAAATAGAAATAGGTATTCGTAACATAAACTTTATAATAAAAATCAGATTTAGTTGTCCTCGGTTTAATGACATGAAAGCTTTTGCCCATACAATATACACCTACATGATTTTTATTAAGTATCTTTCCCCTTTTTAAATATTTATCACTTTTCCAAACGTTTCAATCCTTGTTCAATTAGTCGAGTAGAAGGGAACCTCTCTACCTTTCGGTAGATTGTGTTCCTCCCTCCGGGTAGAAAGTATACCTTTTTTGAGTATATATCTATATCAAATTTAAGAGGGTTGAACGATGATCGATGATTATCGAAGCAACAATCAAACCTAAAAAGGCAATTATAAAAAGTATGTTCGTTCATAGATCCACGCGTATATGCATAGAGGTATATTTAAAAGAACTTTCACATTAAATGTAAGACACATTAACCCTCTTTTCTTATTCTTTGGCACAAAAATGCTAACCAAAAATTAAATATGGTTAGCATTTGAATTCATATTAAAACCAGCCTTTAACGATATCAGTGACTGTTCTCCACTGTCCACTGAAAAAACCGCCAATTCCTCTCATTGATAAAACAAACCAATTTGCTTTTTCAACACCAGTTTTTGTGATTAAATCTACGTTTTCATCACTTTTTTCTTCTAAAAAACCTAAATCTTGACCTTCACCGTTAAATTTCACAGTCATGTAACCAATTTTCTCACCTTTTTTAATAGGGGCCGTAACGGCTTTCTTTTCATTCACTTTCTTTTTATCAAAAACATAGCTCGGCTCATATGAATCTTCTTCCCCGCGTTTTACAACGACGGTCAACGGTTTATTTGTATGCACTGCAACTTCTTTTTCTTTCCCTTTGATAACTGAAAGATTGGACTTCTTTTTAATGAAATAATTTTTAGGATATCTTTCTTCCAATGTAAAATTATTATAACCATAGTCAATCAACTTTTTTGTTTCGACAAAACGTGGTGTCCGAAGACCGCCCTCATCATCAGTTGCATTTAATATGACTGTAATAATGCGCATGCCATTTCGCTCTACTGTAGAGGTAAACGAGGAACCTGCAGAATCTGTAGACCCAGTTTTTAATCCGTCGACACCTTCTGTTTCAAATAAAAGGCCCTTTAACATCCAGTTCCAGTTATCCATCTTAATGGCGTCGTCAGTACCTTCTCTAAATACTTTTCTTGGCATACTAGCAATCTCCAAAACTTCTGGATAATCATCAATTAATCTTTGAGAAAGAAGTGCCATATCTCGTGCTGACATTTTATTCTCTGCCTCAACATCTGTACCGTCAGGGTGCTGTCCTAATAAATCTCGATTCTCTAAACCTGTTGAATTGACAAACTCGAAATTTTTTAAACCTAACTCTTTTGCTTTATCATTCATCAATTTCACAAAATTCGTTTCCGATCCAGCAACAATCTCAGATAGTCCAATCGCAGCGCCGTTTGCAGAATAAATGCCCATTGCTTCGAATAGTTCTTTGACATTATATGTACCATCTTTTCGCAGAGGTACATTTGATAGATCTCTATTTTGTGAGATTTTATACACATAATCACTTGGTGTGTATTTCTGATTCCAATCAATTTTTCCTTTATCAATAGCTTCTAACACTAAGTACTCTGTCATGATTTTGGCCATACTTGCTATTGGTAATTTTTCATCGGTATTTTTACCGTATAATATCTTTCCAGTTGATGCTTCAACTAAAATAGCACCCTTCGCATTAATACTTAACGCATCACTTTCGGCAGCTGCCATCTGTCCGGTAGGAATAATCATGGTAAAAACAAAGGTAATTATAAATAAAGTGGTTACTAGACGCATAAACTTCTTGTTGCTCAAAATCATAAACCTCCGCTATTTTTAATCAATTAATTCTTTAAGAAATAAAATTCCAAGGTTTTACTACTTGAAAACTCATGGAATAAATAAACCTATATCCTGCTGATGTAAACCAATTTCATGCAGTACATCCATAACTATTAGTTAAAAAAAAGACCCAGCCAGTGTGAATCGCTGATTCACACTGGCTACATTGTTTTTTTAAAAAATTATTTGAAACAGGGAAGTCTGATAGTTAGTTCTTAAAATATTTAATTCTATTGATGTGACAACTGTTTTTATTTTTCTTAATATCTTTTAGTACCTAAATATCTCTCGGACCAATATACATTATTCATTGAGCTAATGCTTACACCTTTAGAAGAGGAACTATGAATAAATTCGTTATTCCCAATGTATATACCTGCATGTGAAGCGCCAGGCTTATAGGTTTCAAAAAATACCAAATCTCCGACTTGAGGTGAAGAAACCTTAACTCCCTGCTTATAAATATCTGCTACCGTTCTAGGCAGTGTTTTTCCTACACTTTCATTAAAAACATAATTTAAGTATCCACTACAATCAAACCCTTTTGGAGACATTCCTCCCCAAACATAGGGTACATTTAAATATATTTTTGCAGTAGCCACTATATTTGTAGCATTTGAAGACTTACTCTTTACAATTGGTTGACTTGCTTGCTTTGAAATCCCTAAAGCTTTATATGTATTTGTACCCGCTATTCCATCAGCTTTTAAGCCATTAGCTTTTTGGAAATTAATAATAGAGTTTTTTGTTATAGGACCAAAATATGTAGTTGTTGATTTATTAGTAAAGTAACCCTTTTTTTTCAATGATTCTTGTAATTGTTTTACATCTGAATGATACATTCCACTTTTTAATGTCTGATCTCCCAATGCAGCACTACCAACAATTGGACTACTTAATAAAGCGCCTGTTAAGACAAAAGATGCTATTAATTTTTTCATTCTTTACCCCCATATTACTAGTTTGCTATTTTATTAATATAGCATCCTTAAGTAACAGGATTGTTTATTTTACGTAACAGTTACTTTACAAAATAGTGCAAAACATGTGCAGATTCTACATATTTTGGTATGAATTAGTCTTAACCTAGTAAATTGTCAACTGTTACAAAGACTTAGTTCCTCTAATTGGGAACTTAGCTCTACCGAACAAGCAAGGAAAATAAAGACCACATACACGAAAAAGGGCATGTATATCAACCTGACAAACTGTCTAAAAATGATAATGTATTCCCCGTTGAAAAAAGCATCTACCTTTTTTTTAGGGTAGATGCTTTCTTTTTGACGCTTTTCTTCTATTATATAACTATTAATTTAACGCTCTATCACAGAAGAGTTGATTTACGGTATTTAACTTGAACCTTATTAAGGAAAATACATCTCACTTCACTAATAAAAGGTGAAACACATATTTATTGCATGCTTTTGACTTTATTTAACCATTGATCATCGTAAACTAAGTCTAAATAACGTTCTCCACGGTCTGGAAAGATGGTAACTATATTAGTTTTGTTTGTCAGACTTGGAACTAATTTCTTAATAGCTGCGACAACAGACCCTGAAGACCCTCCTGCAAATATCCCTTCTTTCTCTAATATTTCTCGACAAGCTAGTGCAGACTCATAATCGTTTACATGTATAACTTGATCAATTTCATCCCTATTTAATAATTCAGGGACACGACTAGCTCCAATCCCTGGTAACTCTCTTGGTGCAGAAGGTGAATTAAAAATAATTGACCCTACTGCATCTACCGCAACTACAGTTAGGTATGGGTAGGTTTCTCTTAATCTCCTGCTTATCCCCATAATACTTCCTGAAGTACTAACAGGTGCAATTAAGATATCTAAAGGTTCTCCTATTAACTGTTCAACAATCTCCCTACCTGTTCCATAATAATGCGCCCTCCAATTATTATCATTTGCATATTGATTAATCCAATATGCATTAGGAGTACTAGATAAGAGCTCATTTACTCTTTTTATTCTTGTTTGTAAGTAGCCTCCATGCTCATCCGGTTCCTTCACCATGCTTATATTTGCACCAAGGGCCTTAATCATTTTTAGATTTGTTTGCGAGATTTTAGGATCAACAACACAAGTAAAAGATAAATTATGGAATTTCGCTAGTAGAGCTAATGCAATCCCTAAATTTCCTGAAGAACTCTCTATAAGATGGGTTTTACTATGTATCTTTCCTTCTTCCATCCCTTTTCTTATAAAAAACTCTGCTGGTCTATCTTTCATACTTCCACCGGGATTAAGCATTTCTAATTTAGCATACACATTAATATTGGAGACTGGAAACAAGGTATTTAACTGGAATAAAGGTGTATTCCCAATACAATCCTTAATAGAGTTTATTGTGTTGGAGTTAAATGTTTGAGCTACACTTGTCATAATTGATTTCCTCTCCTTTTTTAATTGAGATTATGCTTCACAAAGATAAATACTCTCAGAATAGAAACGAATCTTATTTTGTAATCTTTCTAGAAGTTGATACCATTCTGTCTCATTCAGATTTTCCGAGATAAGAAGATCTAGAGGAATGGAAAGATTTAATAAGCGACCATTTATTAGAAAACGCGTAACACCAGCAGGAAATGTCTTTCCATTTAGTACCCTGCTCTTCAGATCATTTAATGTATAAGCAGGGTATCGGAGTAAAACAAAACCTTCTTCAGGATGTACACATTCTCCGTTCGGAAGTCTCTTTACCGAATACCATTGGCTGTAGGATTCAACCATCTTGCACCAAGTATCTATTTTCTCTTCTTCACTATTAATTAAATCTATAGAAGCGTAACTAACCGTTCCTGTGTAATTAACAATGGTCGCAATCAAAGAGTTATCTAGAGGCTCTTGTGAAGACCACTTTAAAGTCGGTATCTTATAAAGATGTTGTAACCATTCACCTAAAGGGACAATATGTTCCCATGCAAAAAGTTGAAATTGCTGCGGTTTTACTATTTGAACAGGTACCCGTTTGCAACCCAGTACTTTTAAAGCTGAAGTCCGGTGAGCTCCATAAGAATTAAATATTTATTATCCTCTATTGGAGTGGCCATCAATGGATTCCGTATAACGCCTTCTTTCTCTAGAAGTGTAGCGACTTTGTTTAAGCGTATTGGTTCTGTAGGCTCATGGAGAATTAAAGAGTCAATGTTTATAAATTTTAAATCAGCAAGTACACTATTCATATAAACACTCCTCGTATATTCATCTTTTTAAGAAATACGCTTTTTGGAAATACTTTTGGAACTTATATGGTTTAGTCTAGTAACTCCTATTATTGGTAGAATGCTAATTATGCTTAAGAGCAGCCAAAACCATTGAGGCTTTGATATCTCTATAAATAGATCATATAAAACACCACCTAACAGGTTACCTAATGATCCCCCTACAGCCATAGCCATATTAGAAAACCCAAAATATGTAGCTAAGGACTCCTTAGGAGCTATGTCGGCCACATAATCTTGAAAAAAGGGGAATAGCACCATAGAACCAAATGCAATACTAATCAGCGCTATTATTAGAGGCAACATTTGTTCTGAATATCCTAAAATCACAAAAGACAAACCGATAAATAGGTAAGGTAAAACAAATATAGCTTTCATACTGCGATCTCTAAACCAATGTAAAACAGGCATTTGAAGTAAAATGATGTTGACTGTAACAAAAGAGAAAATCCAACTTGAAGACCCCGTCAATTTTTCAGAAATAATAGGAAACGTTAGATATAATTGTTGATAAATAAAGTGAAATGGCATTAAGGTGCAAACCAACAGAATAAAGTTCCTATGACGAATAATTTTCAAGCTTTCCTCAATCCAAGAATTATGCCGTTTTAATAAAGGTGGATTTGGAAGAAATAAAACTATAAATCCAATAACCAAAAATAGAGAACCAGAAATTAGACATAATAATAAGAAATCTTCACCCTTAAAGAATAAACCGGCTAAAGGCCCCATAACAGATCCGGCATTTTCAACGACATTCATCATGGAAAAGGCTTCTTTGCTTCTTTCTGGAGGTGTGAACATGGTCAATGTCGCCTTTAGGGCTGGGATGAACATGGCACCCCCAAGTCCACTTAAGATGATCGCAATAATAATAAGGAGAGGTTGGTCAGTTAAACCTAATCCTATAAACCCTACTCCACGACAAACAAATCCTGATATCGCTAATCGTTTATAACCAAATCGATCAGCTAAAAAGCCTCCAAACACCATTAAGCCCTGTTGGCTAATGATTCTAAGTGAGAGTACAGTACCTACAAAAGCTAATGAAAAGTCTAATTGATTAACAAAATAGGTA
Organism: Metabacillus herbersteinensis; assembly: GCF_042433335.1. Taxonomy (NCBI): domain Bacteria; kingdom Bacillati; phylum Bacillota; class Bacilli; order Caryophanales; family Bacillaceae; genus Metabacillus; species Metabacillus herbersteinensis. The sequence continues at coordinate 74,762 of NZ_JBHLVO010000022.1, read as the reverse complement.
GAGATAAAAGGTACGAACATAAAAAAGGTAAAGAAGGAAATAAATTGAATAAATATAATCAGCCAAGTTCCTATCCCTAAGTTAGATAGAGATTTTCTTTTAAACAACCTTTCCTCTCCCTTATTATTTAAAATTTTACTAATTTGTCTTCCACACCATATACTACAGGTTTTTTTTGCAGTTTCTGTAGAGATTCGATTAACGTTTCATAACATTGATTTACAGAATTGAAAAAAATATTTCGATAGTATTAAGTCAATGAGCAAATTTACTCAATTGATTGTACCTCTACATTAAATTTTTCCTACCAATTGCTCGTGAGGAAGGAAAATTGTTCAATTAGAGCACACCTTAGAAGAACATTTCCTTGGACAATTTGAAGTAGTAAAAGACGGAATTCAATACTGGTTCTATCAGAATCATTGGTTAAAAATAGTAGAACTATGAAGCGTACCAGCAAATTTCGCTTTTCTCCTATCCATTTTTTCTCCTCCCCTTTCATAAGAAAAGTCTAACTTTATTATGTTGATATGAAATCCAAATATGTAAAAGGCGACTATGTTAGTGCCTTTATCAAGGAGGTAGCCCCTGATTTAATTAAAATGGTTGGGTGTACAATTATTAAATGGTTGAACCTATTTATCAAATTTAGTCTTGATATTAACAGATGGATAAGCCTTCCCCTTTATTGGAGCAAAAGCTAAGTAAGATAGAAAAACAATGGCTCCAAAATCATGTAGAGTAAGTTGTGCCATTGCGGATTTGCCTACCAGTTTTACTTCTTCAATAAATTGAATAATTAATTTAACTAAAAAAATGAGCACTCGTACACCTCATTACATCATTTAATTAACATTTAGGTTTTTTAATTAAAGTAGCTGCTACAATCTCGATATTAACTATCCCTATATTTTGCAATTTTTAAAAAAGTTAAAAAATTAACATTTAAATTGAGTCTTTCTTAGTAAACAACCTTAATAGCCTCACCCTTGAAACAAAGGAATCATAGGTCGATAACTAAAAAAACCTAGTCCCATTTCGGACTAGGGCTTGGAGAGTCCTCGTAATTAAAAGTGATCTGTAGATGTAAAATGTTAAAAGTGGCTTCCGCTTTAAACCTACGGCATAGTTTTCGATTTGTAGAATGTAATTAATTAATAGGCTGCTAGCACCAAAATGGTATAGTTAGAAAGTCAACTCAATTAGATTTAGGTGGATCATAAATCATATGAGAGCTTAAAGGAATGAAAGTTAAAGTAGAAATATATTTTGATGAATATAACCGTGATAAGTATCAATGGATACTAAAGAAGAGGAGCTCGGTTAAATACTGAGCTCCTCTTCTAGCAGAATAGTCTATTTAATAAAACTGACTATATTAAAGGTCTATTTATTTCCAATAACTTCCATTAAAATATACTACTTTCCTATTTTTTCATTAAGTTTTCGAAAATCACATCAATATTCCATTCCATCATGTTGATATAAGAATCTCCATCTTCATCAGGTTTTCCTATAGAGTCTGTAAATAATTTTCCACCAATAGGAACCCCTGTTTCTGTTGAAACCATTTCCATGCTACGAGGATCAATACTCGTTTCTACAAATAATACGGGAATTTCTTTTTCATTGATTAAATCCACTATTTGCTTTACTTGTTGCGGTGTTCCTTGATTTTCTGCATTAATCTCCCAAATGTATCCTGCCTCAAATTTGTAAGCATCACTAAAATATTTAAACGCCCCCTCACTTGTAACTAAAAAACGCTTTTCCTTTGGAATTTTGTTAAAGCTTTCTAACGCTTCTTGATGAAGTTTTTGTAATTTCTCAATATATTCTTTAGCGTTTTTTTCGTAAGTATCTGCATTCGCTGGATCTACCTCAATCAGCGCATCTCTTGCATTTTCTGCATACTTTATACCGTTTCGAATATCAAGCCATGCATGAGGATCTTCTTCCCCTTCATGTCCTTCTGAGGTTAAGTATTTAGGCTCTACTCCTTCACTTAGTCGATATACAGGACCATCTTCTCCATTTTTCCCAGCTGTTTGAATGAGTTCTTCAAACCAAGAGTTTCCTGCCTCAAGATTCAATCCATTATAAAAAACGACATCTGCGTCAGTTGTTTTTTGGATATCTAATGGAAGTGGGTCAAATTCATGAGGGTTAGATCCCACTGGTGCTAAACTATGAATCTCTATTTGATTGCCCCCTATATTTTTTACGATATCATATAGAATGGAATACGTTGTTACTACTTGTAACTTATCATCTTTATGTTCTTCTCCTGCTTCACTAACGGTTTCTTTACCTTCACTACATCCTGACAGAATGACAATTGCAAAAAGACTTGTAATAAATAATTTTAGTAAATGTTTCATTGATAATCCTCCTTTTAAGAAAGTGATAGTTTTTTTCTTCTAGCTTTTAAGGAACGCCATAGGATACCTTGCTTTGGTGAAAAACCAAATGCTAATAGGAATAGGACAGTTGATACCAAGACAATGGTTGCGCCTGAAGCTAAGTTATAAGTGAAGCTATAGTATAATCCAACAACGGACGATATCACCCCAAAGCCTGCTGAAAGGTAAATCATCACCCATAATCGATCCGTTAATAAGTAGGCTGTCGCTGCTGGTGTGATGAGCATAGCAACGACAAGTACGATCCCTACCGTTTGTAAAGAAGCCACCGTTACCATTGTGAGTAGTGTCATTAAAAAATAATGGATGACTTTGATAGGCAACCCATAAGCTGCCGCCATGGTTGGATCAAAGGAAGTAACAAGTAGTTCTTTGTAAAATAAATAAATAGATATAAGCACAAAAACACCTATTCCGAGTGTAGTCCACATATCAGAGGGTCGGACTGCTAATACGTTACCAAACAAGATGTGATAAAGATCCGTACTACTCTCCATGAGGGTGATAAGAATAATCCCTAAAGCAAAAGCAGCTGTAAACATAATTCCAATGGAGATATCATTTTTGATCCGACTATTTTGGCTGACAAAACCAATCCCCATTGCTGTTAAAACTCCTGAAACAACGGCACCAACAAAGAAGTTCATTCCAAGCATGTAAGCAATTGCTACCCCAGGAAGAACAGCATGAGAAATCGCATCACCCATTAATGCCATTCCTCTTAAAATGATGAAACAGCCAACTACTCCACAAATAATTCCAACCATAACTGAAGTCAATAGTGCCTTTTGTAAAAAACCATATTGAATCACTGCATCAATAAAAGCCATTTATACCTCTACCCCCAGTCTTTCAAGAAATGAAAACTGTCCAGAATACGCTTTGGACAAAACTTCTGGACGTAAAATCTGATCTATATCTCCATAACCTATTAGTTCCTTATTTAGCAAAATAAGTTGGTCAAAATAATCACTCACTTTACTTAGATCATGATGAACAACAAGAATCGTTTTTCCACTATTCTTTAATTCTTTTAAAATGGTAATAATGGTCTCTTCACTTGATACGTCTATTCCAACAAAAGGCTCATCTAGAAAAAGGATTTCTGATTTTTGAGCAAGCGCCCTTGCTAAAAACACTCTTTGTTGTTGTCCTCCTGAAAGTTCTCCAATTTGACGCTTACTAAAATCTCCCATACCAACCCTTTGCAAACATTGAAGTGCCCATTCTTTTTCTTTTTTCTTTGGTTTTTTGAATAAACCTAGATTGGGATACGTTCCGAGTAGTACAGTATCCAAAACAGTAATTGGAAAATCCCAGTCAATATTACTTCTTTGCGGGACATATGCAACAGATTTTCTTAGCTCGTTAAAACATTTTCCGTATATTTGAACATCGCCTTTATCTTTCGGGATTAGGTTTAACATAGCTTTTAATAAGGTTGATTTCCCTGCTCCATTTGGACCTATAACCCCAACCAATTTACCTTGTTCAATTGAAAAACTTACGTTTTTTACCGCTTCATTACCATGATAGGATACAAACAAACTTTTAACCGTAAGTGCGGGATTCATTACAAACATCTCCTTCGCAACTAATATCTTTCTATAAACTAATAATGTTTACTTAAGGCAACATTTAAACAAAAAATAAAGTGGTTATTTACCACACTTTACTTTAACCATATTATATGCACTAATATAAAAAACTTTCCCTCGAGAAACATTTTAACCCAAAGGGAAGACCCTGTCAATTAAATGTTATACTTGTAATAAGTAATTTGTGCTTAATTGAACATAATAGAGATTTTGTTATATAATACGGAAAGTATATTTAGACATTTGGGATGGAAGGCGGAAATAAATTGCCAACACCAAGTATGGAAGATTATTTAGAAAAAATTTATAACACGATTGAACAAAAAGGATATGCACGCAGTGTAGATATAGCTTCTTCGCTTGATGTTCTCCCATCTTCTGTGACAAAAATGATGCAGAGACTTGACGAAGTAGATTTGGTGATATATGAGAAATATAGAGGTTTCACCTTGACAGATAAAGGAAAAAATCTAGCGAAAAAATTAGTTGAAAGACATCAAATGTTAGAAGAATTTTTACAAATGATCGGGGTGCAAGATAAGAATATATACGAGGAAGTTGAAAAACTGGAACACTATATTAGTAAGGAAACAGCAATTTGTATTTCAAGGCTTCTTGACTTTATTGAAGATAATCCGCAAATAAAGGATTCTTATCTTAACCACATTGGAAAAAAAGAAAAACTAATTATTGACCAAAAAAGGCAGTGACAAGGATATTAAAAAAGAGCGAGTAAATTCGCTCTTTTTTTCTTGGTTTTGGTGCAAATATGACTTGTTAGAAACATAGAATCTCAATATCCTTTTCTCTATGAATTATGATGCTACTCCAAATGATTTATGTATGAATCCAATCTCGCTTTGGACAGACTTCACCCCTTGTTAAAGTTGTCCTTTTTTCAGCATATGCATCACCTCCACTCCACAGATGATCTGTTTAGCTGTTTGAAACGTTTTTAATCCTAGCACAGAACGGACTCGCTTCTTTATAAAGCGATGTTCTTTCTCCACTATTGTTATTCAAGTACTTCTGTTGTCTAAGTTGCATACCATCAGCTATGCTTTTCTCTTTTTTTTAACTCTTCAATTGCTATAGGATAAGCTGGATTCTTATCGACCGTCATGACACGAGGCTTAGAAACATGAAAAGACCAGATAAATCCATTGACCTTTTACTTTCTTCTTATAATCGGCATCATCATAGTGTTTCTTCTTACACCAACAATAATCATAGGAATATTACTCCTTTCTATTAAATATGTTATCAATATATGAAAAGCAAATAAAAAGGCGTGTATTCTTGTCCATATTGATATAAAATTCTCATTTTTGTATTTGATATGCATTCTCAGTCTACATAAACCTAATTATCGGCAAAAAAGAGATTGGGTATCTAAAATAAACTGATACCTTTTTATTAATTACTTATATTCTTACTAGAATTCCCATCGACTTCAATATCTTCTGAGTAAATAATTCCATTGTCCTCATGGAAGTCTCTTAAATAAATAATAGAATTCTCCAAGTTCACATCTACTAATGAACTTTCAACATCCTCCGGAAAAACTACTTTTGTTGCTTGATCATTATAGAGTACATATAAATCGCCATTATCTTTTATTTCGTGTACATATACTCCCTCTACTTCAATTGTTTTAAAAAAGAGAAGGATCAATAAATAAATTCCAGCTATAAATAGTAGTCCAAATAGGCAAGATAATATATACCGCTGATTTGCATTCGATTTCTTTCTAATTATTAATCGTCCCTTTCTTATATCCCGGTCACAACATACGTTTCAAGGTACTAAAGTGAGTTTACTGTAAATGTGACAAGTATACTCATTGCAATAACGATAAAAGGAACGGATACATAAAATACTGTCTTTTTCTTTTGTTTTTTTATTTCTGCTTCTTCAGGTGTCATCCAATTTTTCATTTTAATCTCCCTCTCATTTGAAACTTACTTATAGTAAATTTTAATCTCAATTCATTTTTTAAGAATTATTCCAACCATTCATAATAGCTGCTTGTTCTTGTTTAATCTCAAGGTAGGTATTTCTTAGAGTATCCTTATTGACCTTTTCTTGGTTTGCCATATCAACCGCATTTAAAAATAACCCATGCTGCTGATTAAGGTGAGCTACAAGCTTTTGCTGTAATTCAAAGACAGTTGGATCAACGTCTTCTTTCTCTACACTAGAGACCAATTCATGTGAGTCGTTAACAATACCGCTCACAACAGTCGCGAACTGGCTGTTTGATGTATTACCTGTATAAAAACCATCCAGAGACTTATTGAACTGTGACAGTAGAACGTTTGATTCTTTTATAGAATTTTGTAGAATCTTATCCAGTTGTTCCACAGAAGATAAGCTTGCCTCTTCCTCTTTAGGTTGGTTTCGATTGCCTAGCCCTGGACCCTTTTCTTTCTTTTCAGATGAACAACCTACAAGAACACTTGAGATTGTTAACAAAATCAAAAACCTTTTTATCAACTTAAAAACTCCTTTACGATGTCGTATAGTTATCATTTAAACATCTTGCTTAGTTTACTTTTCTCCATCCAAAGTTCCATCCATCTATTGCATAAACGGATTGAGCTGGAATATCACTTTTCTTAATGATCTTATAGTTTGTATAGGCAACTACTGTTCTCTCGTTTTCTAAATCATGTTCTATGATATCTTTTGAATTAAGTAACTCGGCAATTACCGATCTATCTCTTATATTTATAACAAGTGCCTGATAAGATCGCTCACGTCTTGTAAAAGTAATTAAATCTCCAATGTTTGCACCATTTGTTCCGTTTAAAACATTCTCTTTTCTTTTCATCCTTTCCTCTCCTTTGCGCACGCAAAAAAGCCCTAAATAGACATAGTTGTACCTATGTATCTATTTAGGGCTTATCCCTGTACGATATTAATTTAATTCAATTATACCAACTTCAAATAGTAAATGAAAGGGACCAATTTAATTACATAACGAAAATAAAAAACAATAGCATCATGCCTATAAATGTACTTATTAATACAACGTTGAATACTTTCCACCCAATTTGACCATTTCCATACTCAAAAATGGTAGGATCAATCTGCACTCCTGGATTATCCTCTAAGACAATATGAATAAATTTTTCCTTTTTTCTTTATTTCTAAATAGATTAAATGGCAATTGACAAAGTACTTTATCTTGATCATTCATGAAAGTTAAGTAGAAGCGCAAGATTCCATCATGACCTCCGCCTGTATGGACCTTTTTAAACTGAATACTTTTAACATCCTTGTACTCAATGGTAGTAGAATTAATCATGATCGGTATTGCATATGTGTCTTGTAGATAAATGCCCTTTCGTAATAAAAGTACGTTGCGAATCCAACTATAATAATAATCGGAACAATGATCGTATTTCCAATGTGATCAAGTAATAATGTTTTTAAATAAAACAAAACTCCACTTACAACAACTATAGCCAAAACCCCAATAAACATGCTCATTTTATATCTTGTTAAGTTTAATAATGGCTGCATTTCAAAGACACCTTTCAATTTCTCTATTTTCCATACAAAAAAAGCCCTAAATAGACATAGTAGTTCGACTATGATCCATTTAGGGCTTATCCCTGTATATTGCATCTAAGAATATTGTATCTAAATATGAAAAAAATGACAATATATAATAATATGCTAAAAAAGACAATCTTCCTCATGTTCCTATTAAGTGCTGAGTCATTCATTAAGATTGGAAGTAAGAGCTAAAAAAAGAGAGCCATGGCTCCCTTTTTTTAAAAGATTATTGTAAAGCAGATAAATTAAATTCTGACATGCGATTTTTTAATTTAGTTTTAAATTCATTATTATTTGTCCGTCTAGCAAACTTATTGCTTGTAACCATTGTATTAAAAAGTTTTGCCATTTCAGCAGAAACATCATAAACATGATCTTCTACAAGCGGCTGCATCTGTCTCAAATATTTAACCTTTAAACTCTTTGCAAAAGTTGCTACTTCATGATCCGGTTCCTTCTCTAATCGCACTAACGCTTTAGCAAGATCACGTTTCATTTGATTAACTTGTTTGTCAGTTTCAGCAACATCAGAAAATTGTTTATATGTTCCCTCTGTTGTTAAAGCATAGAGGCCACACAAGTTTCTTAAACGACCACTCGTTTTACTTAGAGTAAGTAATTCTCCAAATTCAACATTTTGTTTTCCCGTAAGATGCTCAGCCCAACCATGAACTAAATCACTATACAATTGTTGGTTCATGTTCAACACCTCTTAGACTCTTATTTTTTCTCTCCGTTTTACTCTTTCGTTAATTATATCATCAAGTGATGAAAAATTCACGCCTGCTCCAATTCTAAAATCTTTATATTCTTCAAATTTTTCTCGAATATAGTCAAGATCAACATTATCTAATATATCAGACTCAATTAAATCCTTTTCATCGCGATCCGTTCCACGTGTAGAAAGTAATTTAGATAGAATTAAATCTTCCCTAGATGCAATCCTAACTTCTATTTGATCAGAGACGAATATCTCTTTTGATCTTCCTATAAAATCTTCAGGCTCTGGGAACTGCATAACGTTTTCGATTCTATTATTAACACCATGTTCAGCTATTATACTTTGCACTTCTTCTATTGTTATGGAAGAAAGATAGTAGCAATCTATATCACTGGTTACACGGTAGCCAGAATAGAGAAGTAGAGCCGTTCCTCCAAAAATAATAAAACTAAGTTGATCATTAAATTTCCCTTCTAATTCAAGAGTTTTTAGATGCTCATCTAGCGATAGAATACGACTAAAAACGTCTTCTTGAGTTTCTAGAATACCTAGATTTGTATCGAATGCCATATGTATTTCTCCTCTCTCTATACCTTATTATCTCTTTTTCTCTTGTCTTGTTCAAAGGATTAAACAACTTAATCTAATTGTTAATATTAAAAGTCAGTTAGACAGATCTGGTACAAACTATTCCTATTTTCTAATTCTATTAAAAAGCTTAAATTTTGCTTAATAATATCCTCTACACTCAAATCTTCGGGTGCATCTACTCGATGTCCGTTTTCCAAGTATACTTTTCGTTGCTTACTCGATTTTCTTGCATTAAGATAAGCTGTTGTATCTGTGGAAAACCAAGGAAAGTCAACTAGCATTTCATTTGCCCCACCTAAGAAGTGAAAATTAGTTGTAGGAAATAGACTAAATATCTTGTCTAAGACATTTCTCACAATTTCTTTACGATTACTCAAGTATGGAACGGTGCCGCCGACACAAATCAATTCGTGTTCCTCTTTTACCAACTTATCCAACTCACTAATTGAATCGGTGAATTGCCAAACCGGAAAGATATTTGCATTTGTTAAGGCACTTAACTTTTTATAGTTTTCTTTTGTCTTGATTGGATCTCCTATTACATCCAAAGGAAAAAAACCGAAGATTCTTGGATGGTCCTTATATTTATTAATGAAGGCTGCATATCCTTCTAATGTCATATCCTCTAGTATACAATCAGATAATAACTCCAGCTGTTCTGCATTTTTTTGTTGCTTTTGTTTCTGTTGATGAAGTGTATATGCTCCACTATCTATGACTGAAAATAGATTATACTCTTCGAGGTACTCCAACCATTTTGTGCCTCCTCTTAATTGTAAGAAGTTAAACAATACAAACTTCCCATTCAATTCTGAAATTATTTTCAGCATTCCTGGACTACGCTCACACCCGCTAAGGAATGAACGTGTTCCTTTTAAACTTAAACTAAGAAGCCCATTCTTCAACTTCTGTATCCTTGAAACATCTTGAAAGATATAATGTAAGATTGAGAATATAGCAGAAGAATAATTACTAAATGGCTGCATATCTTTTCGAATAACTGTTCTTTTAAAATAGACAAAGGCTATAGCTTTCCTTAGAGCCTTTCTTGCTATATCAAATTGTCCCCCTCTGCTCTCAGTTTTAAGTAACAAGTAAGAGCTATTATAGTCTAGGATAGAATTTACTTTCCCAGTAGCTGTTCTAATGTATCCAACCTTTGTTATTCTCCTCTTAAATTTCCGTTCCAATGACCGAGCATCTAGTTTGAATTTTTCATGCATTGGTTTTTCCTCCATCATAAAAGACAACAAGCTAAGCCTGTTGTCTTTTGTTATTTCTATTTATTCTCTCTAACTTCTAGTAAAGGATTATTCTTTCATTTCCTCATATGGAATAGCTTTCGCAATAAACTTGCCCTATCTTATATTTAATTCATCATATACTTTAATGACTTGCATAAAACTAAATTCTCCCCTGAGTTTTTGTCTCTCTTTAACTTCACCATAATGATAAAATAAATCCGGGTTGATATAGCACTCTTCCATAGATCATATTGAATCTAAGCTTTTCTGCTTTCAAAATTTATCCCTTCCGAACCTTCGTCATAGTCTCGTATTACGTATTAACTTTCTTCTGATAATTTTCTCTATTCAGTTCTAACACAAATTTATATAATTTTCTTTCTTCTTCTAAATCTGCATAATGACTCTGGAAAATAACCCCACCAATACACTCTTCATAATTTCCTATTTTATACCTATAAAAATGGTTTTCATCCTTACATGTTGCATGTTCTTCCATGAGGGTATGTTCCATGTAGTTGTTACTATAATTATTTATTTCTTTATCACATATAGGACATTTCATTTTTTCATCCTCCTTAGTACAAAATATGGGTCATATATTGGACATTAAATGCCTTTTATAGGTGCGAAATATTGCTACTTCATTTCATCGTCATAATCCTCACAAGCGTCTTCTTTTGCAAAATACTCTTGATATTCACAACTACTTTTAAGAAATTCACTTAAATACTCCATGACATCCAAAGTGTCTGTTACATGTGTGTCGCTTGGGTTATGTTCTGCTAATATCTCATATATTTCAGTTAAATCTTCCGATATATCAATACCTTCATTACGTGCTGTGTAATAAAGAGCCTTAAAGATGTTATCTGCTTGTATAACAGCAATAGGTTTCTTCATTTTTTCCTCCACGACGTTACGACTTTAGTCAAATAGATTCTGATTGCGACTTAACTATTCATCAAGAAACTTTTCTAGTCGTTTCGCTCTCATTAAAACCGAAAATACTAGCAACTTGTTATCAACCGACATACTGGAGTCCTTAACAACTTGATTTGCATTATCATACAGATCACCATTTAAACACTCGTTGTTTAGGACCTTTTTTGCATGCGCTGGACAGAGATCACAATCTGACCATAAATTCACAGCACATTCTCTACATAACTTTGTATCGCAAGTAACCGTGCGTTCTTTGAAACCTACGATTGTAACAATGCCTGTACCAATAGCATGGTCACAAAGAATTGAATACTCACGTTTATTGCAGACCTCACATAGTTCTTTCATAAAAGAGCCTCCCTTTAAATTATTAATTGAATAGACTATCAATGAATCTGGCCCTTTCTTCCATTAACTCCTCAACACTCGCAACATCAAGTTCATATGTTGCTTTTTCAATGCTTTTATTGATTTCACGTAACCTTGATCGATTGGAAAAAAGTTTAATTCTTTTTCTTTTTCTAACACTGGTAAACATAAATTTCCCTCCTGAAACATTTTTTTTAACAAAAAAAGCGAACCTCAGTCCGATTGCTAGTTGAAGAGAATACAAAAAATGTATCCTAATCAAGACAATGAACCAAAGTTCGCTATAGTTTGTTGTTTAACCCGCTAATCCCCTAATAGAGATTGCACAAAAATGAAAATAAAAATAGTTACATCTATAGTTTACATGAATAGAGACAGTTCAGGCAAGGTCTTAATGCGGAGCAATTCTTAAAGCAAGTTAATGATAAGTCAAAACGAATGGAGAAATTTAGATAAAGACAAGAAAAATGAATTAATAGAAGAAACAATTAAAGAATTACTTATAGGTGATATAAAGACAAATTGGGAAGAATGTTCAGTAGCAATGGCATGAAAAATAGGACTCTACTTGCTCGAGTCCTATTCATACTGTATAGACATTAGAAGAATAAAGATAGTTGCTCGTTACTTCCTTGATTACCTTTATACTCTAACGCTGCAGCTTTATCATCTTGTTTAATATATACATCTTGATCTAGTTTTGCTTGTTTAGACTCTTGTTCACTTTCATAAGGGATTCTTATACTAATATTTATTATTTATTCGGCGTTTATGTTGAATGTAAGACTACATTCACTCTTTTAAACTTCCAGTTAATAATCGTTGAATTTACTTTAAATACAAACCTAAATAATAATGGTATATCAATAGCAGCATTAATGACTGGTAACCCCATATACCTTCCTTAAAAGCCACATACACGGAAAGGGGTACATATAGCCACCCTAAAGCCCATAATATGACTGCGAAGAAATAAATACCTTTAGGAATTCTATTAATTGGTTTAGGACCAAAAATTCTTCTAATCAACCATTCATAACTAATTAACTTCCTTTCTAGTAAATAATTATAAAAAATAGTTGAAATTAAATTTTAAGGTGGTTTATCACTCTAATAATTCTATTATCTCCTAGAGAAAACAATATTATCTGAACATTTGCATTGGAGATAACTGTGTTTTATTGATTATGTAATCTTCCCTTCTTTCGTTATCTTATATTTGTACAAAGAGTGAGATGATGAGGAGGAGCTACTAATTGATGATTCTAAATGATATACGTGTAAATGAGGTATTTATTTCCCGGAATAGTTACGAAAATATATTTGAATTTGAGTTCACTGAACACCATTACCTCCAAGAAAAAATAAAGCTAACTTTCAAGAGAGTTGATACACAATACGGGCCCTTTTGGATGTTTATCGTTAAGAATGTTAGTTTTTTTGAAAATAGAACAACATATCATGAAGTGCTCTTAAAATTCTATGGAAATATACTTAGCTATTTAAGTGAAGAATATAATATTCTCCCTGAGATCATTCTGATAGATCATGAGAGTGAAATGAGGAAATTTTTTTAACGTTTTCTGATCTAAAAATGGTATTGACTCTACCCTGCATAGGTTCGTTATTAGATTTACCTATTATAAAACCAACGTACTAATTTTTAAAATTATATCATTATCTGCAATGTTAAAATTGAGTTATTAATATGCGGGGTATAAATCACAATATTTCCCGCATATCAATGGTAATGGGAAACGATATACATTAGCCTACTGGTTTCCCATTGCAACGCTCTTTCTCAAAAACTCTAACCTTCCTAAAATATTTTTTTTGATCCTATTTCTCTCTCCATTCCGATCCTTATAGTCCTGAAGAAAATCAACCATAATTAATCTCAAGACAGATTCCAAAGTGTATTCATGAGCTGGGAAGATTTCTGCTAAATCACAAAGAACCATTTCTCCCCTTAATGCTCCTTTTCTCTTTAGTCGAATCTTTAAGGTTGCACTTAAAACTTCTGATTCATTAATTGCATCAGTTTTATAGTTTGTGTTTGGACAAGTAATCCTGGGCTCCCTTGCAAGTAATTGACTATACAATTTTTCAAAGTCTTCATCATTCCTTACCACACTCAAAAAATCATCAAATAATAACTCCGCTAGATCCGATAGGGTGAATTCAAGATCATCATACTTTGAACCAATATCCTCACAAAGAGCCTCACCCCATAAAATCAAATCAGGTTGGACATTTATAGATAAAGAGACATATGTTGTTTTCGATAAAAGGTAAATTGCTCTATCCAAGAAACTTTTGTTTTCTAGCCTGCCAATCTCCGCTTGTAATAACTCCAACTGACTAAATGCTCTTATCATATTCAACAAACACCTTTCTTCTCTTTTAAAAGATTAATAATAATTCTTCTTGCAGCAAGTCTTATACTGCAATTCCATTTAGCTGAAATGTTAACGATCTCCGTATGTTCTTCTTTCCTTAATTTCGCGTGAACAAACACCGTATCTTTAGGTGAAGGTCTGTCTACTTCTGGCACATAGTCAATATATTCAATATCCAACCCTTCCTTTATTAAAGAAGTGGCAAATCGAGTTATATTGCTTTCGTTGAATATTTTATAACCAAACATTTTTAAATCTAGCTTCTCAATAAGGGAAACGGGTATCTTTATATCTTTTAAGGCATCTTCGCGTTTTTTTCTGTTGGATTCTTTTTTTGCTTTAGATGGAGCGGGAGTTAATAAAGTCTCAGAGAACATAGGATTTAAGTTAGTCAACGGAGTCACCCTTTTAAAAATTTATTTTTATGACACCATCAGGATTGGACCTATAAACAGGTAAAGAATCTTTTTCTTTTTTTACATTAAGTAATGATTTTACCGTACCAGCAAAGTTGCTTAATCTGTTTGCGTACTTGTATAACTCTTCTTCATGTGGATTGTCTAAATTGAACTTTATACTTTTAACCTTTTGCATTTTTCTTTACCTCCCTAATTAAGTACTTCTTGCTATAGGATATGAAAAAGTATGTCCAGTATTCCAAATTGTTGTGAAATTCACGATAATTTGATTTTTGAAACAATAGTATACTTCTTCTCTAATGTGTCAAAGATGGTAGCAACAAAGATTATGAGGTGTGGAGAATGCTAGGGATATTTAAAATGAGATCACCTGTTGGAAGGTTTATAGATAAACATCGTATTACTCAAAGAGACTTAGAAGAAATGAGCGGAGTTAATCGGAACACCATTAGCAATGTATGTAACATGCGTACATATACGCCAAATATGAAGAATGCAAAGAAGATAATAAAAGCGCTTAGAAAAATAGATTCAAATGTTGATTACGATAATTTTTGGTAGACAAGATTAAGGGTTAAGGGGCAAAAAAGAGCATTCCACTCTAGGGAAATGCTCCTTACAATATCAGAAAGGAACACCTAACGTAACAATATTTCCTGAAGATGGTGCCCCGAGTTAAGGTACATGATATCTAGTGATTTGTATATTCGATTTCCTTTACCTCGGTGCCCTTCCTTATCGCAGCTTCTGCACAAAAAAGGATAGATTGAATTCCACTACGATGGGTGGATGAAAACGGAATGCCCCTCTGCTTACATGTTTCCACCGTAAAGATAGAAGCAGCGTGACTACATTCTCCTATTGAAATAGCTACAATATCTGCTTTACTAACGACAGCAGACATTCGTTCATGTCCTTCATCACCTGTTAGAGCGTAGAATTCAGCTCCAATTGATTCAAACGCCTCTTTGTAGTCTTTATGTCTTTTCATTCCTCCCACAACCAAAACACTTTTGTTCTTTAGCATATGGGTGCTGAGCGGGTACTCTTTTGGTGTTTTTCTATCAATACTATTCTTTTTCTTTTCTAACCGTTCTGTTGAAACTAGTTTTCTATATTCAGTAGTCATTAAAGGGGATGCCTCTTCTACTAAATCATACTTAAAAATAACTTTCATAGTACCATTTGGATTCTCTTTATAATAAGCAATATCTACAATATCTCCTTTTTGAAGGTGATACTTATCCTTGTCGTTTTGACTAACGATAAATGTATAAGGAATCTCATCTAATTTTATAGTTCCACTTTGACTATCACATATCGTTAACTCGCCTGCTTCTTTTTCGACCTTACAAAAATAATGCTGTACCCTATCCGCATCTATTTGATTTCCCTTTTCAACAAGTTCAAATCGGTATAAAGTTTTTGGGTACCCTGGAGTTTCCGAGATAATTTTAATTTTATCTTTATGCTCCACTTGCATATCTCTAACCATTTTTTCAGGTATAAAATATCCCCCGTCTAAATCGGGTAAAAATCCACCTTTCAACTTTCGTTCAAAAATATATTCATTTCCAATCTTTGAGTTATCCCCTATTTTTTCTTTACCTAGATGATTTTTTTCTTTTTCTTCCATTGATACCTTGTTGGTTGTTATAGGTTTTATTTTTTTCTCATCATCTATCTCATCTATACTTAAACTTTTTATTTGTGGTAAATGTGATAAACTCTCTATAAATGTAAAATATTTTTCAATTTCACTCCTTTTATTTTCAATATTTTCAATAGTTAATGCACTAATAATAGTAGTCATTTCGGTTTTTGCGCTCTCTAGTATTAAACCTATATTCATCTGATTACCTCCTTACTCGTCATAAAAACATTATTGACACATCTCTTTTTTTAAACCATAAAAAACATGATTCTTTGAGTAACTCTAGAAACATGTTCTTCTTAAATTTGAAGTGTAACGACTATTATTCTATTCTAGCCCTAGATAATCGCCCCTTCTATTGTTACAGGATTATTATACTAGTATTTTCTATTAATTTGTAAAAAATCCTATATTCCTCCTAAGCTCAACTATTTAAAATACTATTAAGAAATTGCCCTTACTTTGAGATATCTTTTTTCTATCGACAAGGGGGTTCGGTCTCTTTTCTTTGCGATGAATTCATACTAGGATCATAAAGTTTAGCAATTCTGTTTTTGTTTCTTTCCACTCTATCCGCTCTACAGGATGCACAATTCATAAATGTATTACCCTTTGTGTAAAATTCTTTATAGGGTTGTTTCACTTTGCAAGTTGTACATTTTTTATAGATCATTTTTGATAACATTTTTCAACCTCCTATAATAAATAAATTTAGTGAGTCTCTAAGAATAAATTGAATTTTAAAAGGTTTTTAATGAGTTAATCCTACTTGGTAGCGGGTGGTAATCCTTAGGTTCTAATATCTTTAAGTCATGCAATGGTACCTCTTTTCCAAATGAGTTTAATAGTAGAAAACTTTACAATGGTTATGAGTAAAAGTGTAATTGCAACTAGGAAGAAAATGAAAATGATCAACAACAGTTCTGCAATAAACACCAAGCCAACATTCTTAAAATATTTAATATATAGTGGATCAAGAATCGGATCAAGAATTGGTTCAATCAAAGCTACATAGGATAATAGAAAAATTAGAAAAAGAAATAAATTAATAGTTATAAGATCTTTCTTATCATTCACTCACAACACCTGATTTCTCGCTGATAAAGTCAATTAAAAAGTTAACAGATGTCTTTAGTGTATTAATATCAGATTCCGTTACTGTAGGAGTCAGTGGCATATCTCTCCCCTTTACCACGTTCATATTAAATCCTTGTGAGGTAGCATAACCAACAATGGACCATATATTTAAGTCTTGATTTCTTGCAATAGACTCCGCTTGTTTATATTCATCTAAATAAAGATAGTCATCAAAAATATAGGCTGTCCTAGCTAGTCCATTCATCAGTAATTGTTCTTGGATGTTTACGTCATCAACAAAAGCATGAACGAGATATCGATCATATTTATCTACATTCGCTTTCGGATCAAATACCAGGGTTATTTCTCTATCTTCTACTAGCTCTCTTAAAAACACGCGAGCTTCCTCACCGTATAACTGTGTCTCTTTTGATAATTCAGGTGTATCAATCCCGAGTAAACGAATGTTAATTGGTTTCTTAATGTTTCTTATGTAATGGTTTGCTGGCAAAATATTAGAGTTTTTAAGGCTAACAAGCATCGTATCACCGTCATAAATAGATTCAACAGAAGCTTTAATTTGTACAATATCTTTATTCTCAGTGTCTATAATAGCAACACCAGACGCTTCGTTATTTAGTACATCATCAGATATACCGTATGAAGGTTTTTCTATTGTAGAACAACCTCCTAGAGCAATTAACAAAGTAAAAATAGTCGTTATGTAAACATATTTAGTCATTAGTTACTCCTTATAGTTTAATTTCAATCTTACTAACCTTTGCGATATATTCTAGACACTCCTTAATTGGGTACTGAACAAGACTCTCTTTTTGAGAGAATATGATCCCTCGCGTTTTCAAAACTGTAAGTAACTCCGCAAGTGATAATTCATTCCGATAAATTTTATTAAAATGATTTAAGACAATTTTTTTCCACTCTCTTGAAGGTGATTGTATAAAGGATTCACCTTGAACTTGGTGATTTAAAACTGATTCTATTTTTTCATTTCTTCTTTTCTCTATTAAATCATCCTCAAGTGAAGTCACCACTAGTCTCCTTTCTGAACAAAAAAAGAACCCGTAAAGAAATAATGGCTCGTTGGCCATTAATCATTACAGGCTTATCCCTCTAATATGTAGTTATACGTTAAATTAATAAGTAACTTTGAAAATATTTTACCATATAGTTTACATAAATTCATCTAATATATCAGGAGAAGGGATTAACATTATTAATTAGGTTTATTTTTGACATTGCTCTTCTCTTTTATTTCTTGTTTTAAAGCATACAACTCTTCATTTTTAAGATGAATTTGAGATTCGTATTTTTCTCTCAATTCATTCCGTAGCTGCTCTCTTTTCGTATCATAGTCCTCTAATTTTTCTTCTAAGGTTATTCTGAATTCATTTTGTAAAGAGGTCTGTATCTCCAATTCAAGATTCTTCAGAGCAAGTACATGTTGTTGTTCTAATTCTTTTCTAAGAGAGATTAAATCATTTTCGTGTTTTTCTCTTCCTAATTCCAGATCATTGATAAGTGTTTCCACTGTCACTTGCAACTCTTGGTTCTTTGAAACAGACTTTTGCATAGAGTCGATTTCTTTTTCTAGCCTATCAATTTTTTCATTCTTATCAACAATTTTATCATCTTTTTCAGAGATACTTTCCTTTAACTCTCCAATCCGTTCATCCGAGTCCGTTTGTTGTTTTTTTAAGGCTTCTTCTGCTTTCCACTTATCTACCTTTGCAGACTTAGCTTCTTCTAGCAATTTACCTTTTTCTTCTTCAACTTCTTTTAAGTGTTTTTCAAATTTATCTACTTTGTCTTGCAAATCGTTCACTGTCACTTCACTACGCAATTTATACTTTTCAAAGGTCGTTTCCTGTATTTGAATTTTCGTATTAGCGTGACTCACCATAGAGGAAAAGCGTTCCCCTAAATTCTGAAGTAATTCATTCACTACTTGAATTTGGGAACCGAATTCGTGATCCGTTTCAAGTGATATACGCGCTCGTAATGCTAGTAATTCTCTCTGAAGTTCATCTAAGGTCTTTCCTGAAGAAGTAGCTGCACTTCTTGTCTGGTCGTATACAGTATCAGACCATCTTATACTCCTATT
Source organism: Metabacillus herbersteinensis (assembly GCF_042433335.1). NCBI lineage: Bacteria > Bacillati > Bacillota > Bacilli > Caryophanales > Bacillaceae > Metabacillus > Metabacillus herbersteinensis. The sequence goes on along the minus strand of NZ_JBHLVO010000022.1, from coordinate 55,636 downwards.
TTTGCTAACATCATCTATTAAAACTTCCGTATTACTAGCTACATCACTTTTATCTTTATTTGATTCTTTTTGCATTACATTACACCTCTTCTAATACAAATTGTAATACATTATTAGTATATTAAACCTATTATACACTATATACCGCAAACTGAAACACAGTTTTATCAATGTGTAATACAAAAAAACCTATGCATTACATAGATGCATAGGCTTAAGTTGCTATTAAATCTTTTTTATAAAAAATCCCTTCTTTTCCATCATTAAATATTACTGAATAGGACTTTACTTTTCCATTATAGATATTTGATATAAATCCTCTTTTATTTTTAAAATCAATTAAATAATAATAGTCTTCAGGATCGCTTGAATTTATGTCTGAAACTATAACCTGTACCTTTTGATCAAGTTCGAATGAGGTCTCAGTGATAGAATCCGGTTTTTCTAAACCACAGGTTGTTTGACTCACAATTTCTTGTTTTTCATTTTCAATCACGGGAGTATTCTCGGGTTCTATTGAATCATTAGAGAGGTCAAAGAGAGTGATCTGATTCATTATTTTTCAAACCCGCTTTCATTAGCCTTATTGCATATTCCTCGATAGTTAGCCCTTCTTTTTTAGCATTACTTGTTATGAGTGCCTTGAATTTAGACGGCACATGCTGAATTAGCGGCTCAAGATCACTATCTATCAATATACCGTTATGACGAACTTCAACCTTACCCTCTACTAGATGCTTTTTAATTATGTTAATTTCTCTTTCGTGAATGTCCTCTGAAATTCCTGCAATCAAAACTGGTTTTATTTCTAAATGGATCGTATCTCCCTCAATCAGTAGTTGCATATTCTTCGGCCCCAAGTGCTCATAGAATAAATCAATAATATTAAAGGCAGGAGAGTTTATATGAGTAGGCTTAGGTAACTTAAAAATTGCAAAGCCCCGTTTTGTATTATACTTTTGATCTACCAATTCTTTGAATACTTTAAATCCTTCTGCTTTCATAATAGATAGTGAGAAGGACCTTCCATCTTCTGTTATTACTTTACCTTCATTACCGTCCAGCTCCATTATGCGTGCTATTTCATTATTTTGCATATGAATTAGCTTTTGAAAAAGAAGGTGCCCAGTTTCTTTAGAATAAAATTGTTTTCTTTCACGTCTATTTTGCATATCATGAAGTCTTTTAAACTGCTCAAATTCCTCATTCGAGACAAAATAAATTTCTCTACCTCTATAGAATTGTTTTGTAGCGTGTAATTGCCCCTTAGATATATAGGAAGAAACTGTTGTTGGATGAACATTTAATGCTGCAGCTACCTCTCCTGTTGTATATCCAGGAGGCTTTTTTAATTCATCTTCTAATATAGCAATATCTTCAGGTCTGAATAAGAGTGATTCGTCAATTCTCCATTTATCTTCATACACTGGAGTCAATTTTTTTTCTTTTACATATTTATAAACAGTAGGTACTGATATTTCCAATTTCTTTGCTACTTCTTCGGTCTTTAAAAATTCATCATGAAGCGTCATGAAATTACTCCTTTTTTAATACAAATTACTTTAATAAGAGATATTCTATGGAAATAATCAATATTTCCATGAACTATATCATTTTTTCTCTTCATACCAAATATGAAAATATTCACGTGATGCGCCAATTTCTATTTTTACAAAAGTAATAATATCATGTATATGGAATTCACTTGAATTAATAAAGTCCTCGGGAAAATATTCTTTATCATTTATTTTTCTTTTATGTTTACCATCGAACCTAATTAGCTTCCAGTTGTTTTCAGGTTTTAACCTGTACATATGTGTATCATTAATATTGACTTCATTTTTACCCATATAAAATCACCCCTTCTTATTTTTGGTCCTTTCAGCCTTATAACGAAATGTGCAATTTCCTTTTTTATGCAGAATATTTCCGTCCGATGATCTCTCGTTCTGGATAGTCATAAAGTTTATTTAGCCACTCATTGTAATCATAAGTGACAAGAATATCCGCACTTGGGAAACCGAAATGCAGTGTATCAAGAAGTAGAGCTAGTTCCAGATGATCCTTTTCGTTGTAATAACAATGATATAAGTCCTTCCCTTTATTTACATAAGGTGGATCTATAAATATTGTGGCTTTATCTTGCCAATATGCTTCTTCTATCAGCCCAACTGCATTTTCCTGTGTGATCTCAATTCGGTCACTCATTGCGTGAATCTTTTCAATCCTTTTTATGAGATTCTTTGGGTTCCAACGAGATAGTAAATCATTTCTGCTCCCGTTTCTTCCTCCAAGAGGATTTGCTTTAAATACACCACTGTAAGCCAAGCGGTTTACTAAAAGGGATGACCACGCTGCTTCAACTATATCTGCCCCTCTGCAATCTGCTTTAATCAAGGATTGTGCAGAGAAATAATCCTTATGAGTGGGGTGGCTAGATTGCAAGCGCTCAATTATAACGTATGGCATGTGTTTAATGATCCACCATAGAGAATATACACCAATATCTAGGTCGTTAATGTGCAGTTGCTCAATAACTCCTGCATCTAACATGGCCAATTCAAAACTGCCTCCTCCAGTGAAGGGGGAAACGAGTTTTTTTGACTTTGATTCTTGAAGTTGAGTATATAGATAATCAATTACTTTAGATTTTCCTCCTGGATATCTGTAAGGAGAAATCCTTTTGGCCAATTTAATATTAGGAGGAATAAATATACTCATATCTGCGTTTTTATCTTCAAGAATAAGTTTAAAACGATGCTTGTTAGTATTTTTGTCTATATATGTGTATCCATCACACTCTTCACACCAAAACCCTTTATTAAGATTAGTCTTATCTAACTGAAAGTCTCCACTTTCAAAAGTGCTTGTAAGACCACAGAACTGACATTTAAGCATATCTACCCTCCTTTCCTTACTGCTCATTTAAGTGTGGGATTACTCTAATTCCCTTCTTCTATAGATTGTCATCACAATATTTAAAAGAATTATTAATCCTTGGACTATTAAGATAGGTACATAAATAACTGGATCAGTAATCAATTCTAAAAACACGTTACCTATTAATAAAGGATTTGATAATACACCATACGTTAATAACGAAAGAATTATTGCTATGAATAAAATGCGGATAATCAATTAAATTTCCCCTTTATATTTGGTGGATTATTCACCGTTACATACTAATTTTGAAGGTAGTCACTGGAATTATCCATTAATTCTTCAATTAACTCGTGAGCAGTCTTCTTAACAAAGTAAATAAAGTCTGGATCTCCGTCTTCTAAATTATCTTTATTAGCTAAAGAAACTAATAAGGTGTAAACTTCTTCGTATTCTTTACTAGTTTCCATTTCAAGCAAGAGCTCGCATACATAATGTATGCCATTCATAGCTGGTATGGAGTGATTGCTAATATAGTCAACTCCTAGTAGGTCTCTAGCCTTCTGGAATACCTCTAATACCCGTAGTTTGTTTTCATATAATTTTGTTTCCATGGATTTATCCCTTCATCATATCAATATAGATCTATATATATTTTAACTTATATGTGAAGCCAAAAGGAATTAGATACTAAATAATATTCAGTTGCTAATTCCAATGACTATTCCGATTTTTGTACATTTCAAATATCTTTTGTTTCTTTAAAACGTAAACTTTTTGAACAATAGATTTTGGACTTCTCCCTAAGCCCATAGCCATTGACTCTATACCATCGACCTCGTAGTATTTACACAAGTATTCTAGGTCACTATCGGAATATCTTAATCCTTGGTTGGGATGAAATAAGTGATGGTATTTCATTAAACCATTTTCCTCATACTCAATGTGAAATTCAACATCATTCATTTTTTGAAGGGAAATACGATTATGTTCATGCAATGGTGTAGTTTCCCTTCTCTTTAAAGAAAAAAATCAATCACTAGCTGCTTTTCACCCATTTTACCCACCCTCTCCTTTGAAGAATTACCATGTTACTAAAATCTTGTTTTTTAAATTATTTGGTATCTGGTTTGACATATAGATATTATAAATCGCCACAGATACCTCTTCTATGGTTTCGATAGTAAGATCCTCAAGTGTTAATTGTTCAAATCCCTCTATTAAATGGATGACACCTACAGTGAAATTAACGGTATGAGGTTGTTCCTCGAAATCTCCACCAATAAATGAAACTTCAATGTTATCTCCGTTTTTCTTCACCAATGAATATTCAGAACTTCTATTGTCTGTTTTCTTTAGTATGTAATTCTTGTTGTTCTCCATTAGACCATAGTGAATAAATTTCATATACTTTCCTCCACTTCATAATGAATTAAACTAATAGACTAGCAAAATTGCTTGGATAACATCCTTTCGTAAAACCTCTTCTAGGGATTACACCCTAACACCCATAAAGAATAGAAAATTAGTAAATTATCCCTCCTTTAATTAATTATTAAAAATATAACACACTATACATATATAGTCTATATAATTATAAATATATGTATATTTAATTAGTTAATATTAAAGTTTGAAAATATTATAGGAATAGAAGAATGGAGAGTTTTTCAGGTGAAGTGATATTCTCATTTTTTCTAATGTATAATAAAAAAATGACAAGAAAGTTATGTCTAACAATATATACTTATTTTTTAAAGCTTTTAAAAACAGTTTAATGATTTAGTTTATTGTATTAAATCATTATATTTTTCAAGTAACTTAGAATTCAATAATGTGTACATATACTTAAGTAGGAGGTAAAAGAGTTGAGTATAGATAAAAATAAGATTAACGGGAAACTCAAAAAAAGAAGTCTTCCTGTAGAAATCGATTTAGATAATTTAACTAACTTATCGAATAAAATGACTGATAGCAGCTTCTACTATAAAATGTTGGATATTATAGATTATGGAGATACGGAAGACTATTCTGGATTCAATGATCTAGAGATGCTTTACCTTTTCGTGCACCAGGAGAAAGATACAGATTCTAAGAAAAACCGAACTGCAGCAACTAAAAAAGAATATATTAGAGAACTTTTATTTTTTTATAGAATGTTTGTTGAAAATGGTGACTTATTCGACTTTGAAGTCGCAGATCTAAATATTCGATCACTAATAAAAGAGATTCGGCCAAGAAATATCCGTAAATTTCAACAATGGTTAAAAGAAGCTCCGCTGGGCAAAGGGGGAAAGACGTACTCCGTTGCAACGCTTGCTAAAAAAACAGTAGTAATTAAGGCTTTCCTTAGTTTCTTATATAAAAAAAGGTACATAGAAAAGCCCCTTCACGAAACATTTTTAAGTACAAATGTTCATAAAAGGGACCGCCCCGATAGGGATCTAAATTCTGTGGAGGTCATGAAACTTTTGGAGTATTTTAAAGACCATCCTATCGTATATTGCTTGATACTAGTTTTAACAACAACAGGTGCACGTATTCAGGAAATCTGTACTAGCAGGATATGTGATATTTCGTATAGTGAGGGTGATTACTGGTTAAAAGTAATCGGAAAGGGAAATGAGGAACGTGAGTGCCTTATACTTGAGGAAGTTTTGGAATCAATTACCCTCTTTAGGGAACGTAGAGGGCTAAAGACTATATTAAACACTAATGATGAGTCACCTATTTTCACCACTGCTAAAAACAAACAATATCATTTCAAATATCTCTCTAATTATTTAACAAACATTATTAACAAAGCTGACATACCGCTAATTCGCAATCGCAATACTCCATTAACGGCACATTTTTTTCGTCATAGCTATGCTATAATCTCGGATGAACAAGGAGTGGATTTGTTCAAGATTATGCAAAGTCTTGGCCACAAAAAGGTGGATACAACACTGATATATCTTTCAAGGACAATTGCTAGAAAAAATAATGCAGGACACGCTTGGAAGAATTCATCACTAATAAAGGATTTAAAACATATTAAAAATTAAATACAATAATAAAAGATTTTATCCTGTAGCTAACCTCTTTTATTACATATGAGAAACTGTAAAGGGTTTTATCCTTTTACAGTTTTTTATCCTAGATTTAAATAACACCTGGAACAGCTTGCACCAAGTGCTTTTTAATAAAGATTATTTAATAGACAAATATTTTTTTAATCTTGCTTTAATATTTCTTGATCTAAATCTTCTATACTGATACCCGTTACCTTCTTAAAGGATTTATCGAATCCTATAGATTTACTTAATATAATAATATCCTTTACTACATCATTACTAAAGTTGTCAAAGAGATATTTAATAGCTAAGTACGATTGTAGGTACAGGGTATCTGTAGTCTTTCTAGCATTTAACCATTCTTCTCTGCTATTAAGTTCATTAAAGCTTACAACCTTGTCAAGTGGGTCAGACCAAGATGTGTTGTCGTATAGTTCTACGGCAGTGTATTCTGCCAAACCTTCCTCAAACCATTTTGGGATATGGTCAATGCTATATTTAGCTTTGTAGAGATTTAAGTAGTGATGTGTATACTCATGTCGAAACGTTCTTACATAGTACCAAGATTCAAAGTCATTACTTAAACTAGCTGGAGAAATAACACCTATCTGTTTTGATTTACTTACATAAAACCCGTTTATACTCTCCAGATCCCCTGAAAACTTTTGAATTTCATTAGTATTATTAAAAATAATTATTTTAAGATTCTCATTTTCACTGGCACTAATTTCCCCTAATATACCTGTTAAATCTTTCCGCACTTCATCGTAATATTTAGGTATCTGTAAAGCGCTACTAGTATTATCACTAGAGAAAAACACCTCAATATTATTATAGCTATAATGTTTATCCTTGCTGTGAATTAGTTTGATAACCCAATTATTATGATGATAGAGGTAATTGATTAAATTTAAGGTTAGAACGAATGTTAACAAAAATGTTATAACAAGAGTCAGCACTTTTTTATAATTCTTTCTCATTAACTTCTTCCCTTAGAGTTGGGGGCCCTCTTTTTTGAAATGTTCATTAATACTTTTGCTTTCTATAAACTAAATCGCCTAATCTTTCAAAACAACAACCTTTATCAACCATTTCTTTTTCACATTCATTACAGCAAGCCCATTCTAGATCGCATAGTTGGCCTCCTGTAATAATGTGTATAGCCTTATCATAAGGTTTCCCGCAGTTGTCACATCTAGTTAAATCTCCGTAAGGCTCTTTAATGTTTCACCAGTGGAAAGTGTAACTGTAACCAATAGACAACCCTCCTTAGAATTTTTCTTTATTGCCCTACTATCCAACAGTATCTATTAATTTTCCCCATTACTATCGTTTGTTTATTATCGTAAAGTTTTCTTGTTCTTTTTGTTTTTTGATTAAGTGAGGTCTCAAAATTAAACGTTCTATTGCAAATATTTATATAGCAGTAATAATGACTAAATAAATTATCAGAAGTGGTTGTAAAAATTCAATTACAGTTTGTGACATAATTATACCTCCACATTAATTATCTGTCGTATCTTCCGCGGTCAAAGTTTCAAATTCCTCCAAAGTGTCAACAAATCTTACTTCTTGCCAATCTCAATTAGCTTCCTCAACCGTTATATAGTCGAACTAAGACATTAATTGATGACATATTGTTTAAGTTTATCAGTATCTTTTTCAATAAAAACAATAGCAGTAGCCAACTCTAATGCCACTGTCTTATTTACTTCTGAATCAAGTGGAAACCCCTCTAAAAACGTTTCTAAACGAGCGATTCTTTGTTCATTTGCTTCAATTGCTTGTTGACGTAAATGTTCCTTTTCTTCTTTTGTCATACTCATTTCCAACCTCTCCTTGTGTCGTAATTTTGGGTCAAAATTGCAAATCAACTTCCCTGTATTATCCTGGACACTGTTTCGATTGTATTGACTAATTGACCAGAAAAAAGAATAAAAGTGGTTCCTATTATTGCAGCATAAGCAAAATTAGATGTTTCTTTGAGATCACCCGCGTTCTTGATATACTGATAAAAAATAATAATTGGAAAAACAATAGTACTGACTAGCAAAAAATTGAATTGAAAAAAAGGGATTCCTGCAATACTACCTTTAAAAATAACAATAAAGGCCATATATATAAGCCAAACGCCATAAATAATGAAGGCTAATAAATATCTGATTTTATTCATTGTTTACCTCTCTTTTCTTAAAAAAAAATTACATATTTTCTTTTCTATTCTCATTTACAAGTGATGCAAAATACGTTTCAAGGTCAGTTTTCAAATCTGATTTATCAGAATCAGAAATTGTTAGATTATTAATATTATATAAAACATCATTCGATATATATTTAATTGTACTCATTTGACGTTCCTTCCTTTAAATTCTTTAGCAAGATCCTATTCGATAAGGTATAGAGCTTTTGCTAGTGGCTTATCTTTTCCTCAACCTTATTCCACAAATAATTATTAGAGACACTAAAGTCTATTTCTCGATACATTCCTTTGCTAGATATAAGAAGATATTTTTCAATTAACTTAATATCCCCTTTTAATTCTCCAATGACCTTGTACAATGTCCGCCTATTTTTAATGTAATGCAATAGAAAATTAATAAGATGTTTTTGATTTATCTTATTTGGACTCGTAATATTTGTATAGTTTGCAATATAGTTTAGTATTTTTTCAATTCTCTTGGAATGGGATCTTTTAATATAGGATTCAATGTCCTGCTCCACAAGTAAATCCTCAAAATTTGCTTTTAGAATTGAAAATCTTATATATATCTCAGATCTTTCAGGTGGATAATATTCATATTGTTCTATTCTCTTAAATTGCTGCATAAAAACTCCTTTGATTTATAACGTTAAACTCTCTATTTTCTTATCCAAGTACCTGGTTAATGTTCCTATTACTTTTTTCTCAAATTGTTTTTGTTTCCTCTTAGTATTAAAGAAAAATATCATCTCTTCATCAGCTGTTAGCCTGTGGCTTGTTGTAAGGTCAGACTTAAAGTTATTGATTGTTATGTAAAATGGAGAAGCAGTGTATAGCCAGAACAACGGATTATAATGAGCTATTAAATATGCGTTACTTTCATCTATTAGATTATTCGTTTGTTCTTTAATTGTTTTATCTGTAATGTTTATTTTCAAGGTCGTCTTGAACCGATTAGGAACCATAAAATCTTCGTCTGACTTAATCTCAACATAGTACATATGAAAACCTCTTAATCTTATAAATTATTAATGAATTCCAGATACTTGTTTGACTTAATTGACATTTCACGTGTGTTTTTATCTTTAAATGAATTTTTCTTCAAGTGGCCATACGAAAGTACTTTCTTACCCACTAATTCTGCATCTGTATACGTGAAATGCTTAAAGTATTTATCAAATATCACTAAAGAGAATAAGACATTATTTAATGGCTTTAGGACAATGTAAATTACTTTATCCCTTCGAATAACCTTTTCTACTGTTCCGTGTACAAAGTATCCAATTTTGTCTATAATCTCATCTTGCCATAACATCCTATGCGCCTTTTCCTGATCAACGATTAGTGAAGAAAGAGGAATCTTATTTCCTTTCACATCCACTATGATTGTACTTAATATATCAGGTTCATAAGATGTTAGTAGCTTTACCATGCTTCTTAAAGAACTAACGGTTGAAGGAGTTTGAGAGTCTTGTTTTATTTTTATTTCATTGCTATCAGTCTTATTTTTTAATTGTTTTTCTTCATTGTTTAGTGATGCACTTTCATAATCAGGATCAATCTTATTTAAATTTATCTTAATAATTGTTTCCTTTATACCTTTGTCTTTTTCTAAAAACTCCCCCTGGTACTCTTCTACTTTCTTAAGAGTCTCGGAGAAAGTTAACGGCTTAAAAAAACCACAACTTGGCTTATGTTTGCCTTCATTTGATTTCCCTGTCGTTTTAAAATACGGACTAGAGTTTTCAGTCCCAGTAACAAAAACAACAGGTGCTCTACAGTCCATGCAAAATAGACGATTACCATGTGAGTCCGCATTATATTCTCTAGCTGTAATAATTTTTCCGTTATTGAGCAGAGCTGAATTCATATCAAACCCTCCTTAACCTATAATTACTTTACTGACGTTTCCTTTGCAAGTTCCTTAGCGATAAGAAATCCCATGATTGTGTGTATCCCTCTAGACAAATCTCTATATTTATCAGGATCGATCTCATTTCCTTTTTGCATAGATAATAATTTCTTCTGAATTTTGTCATTTAGTATATCGAAACTTTCCATATTAACCTTCCTAACTTAGACTGCGACAATTAGTGTAGCCTTTTAATCCTTTTTCTGATCATCCAAAAGCTTAGAAATAACAATAAGATTATCCAATATTCCTTTATATAAAGGAAAAAGTTACTCAAAAAACCACCTACTTTTTCACTTTCTTTTGAGGAACTCCATTAAAGTTGAACTTTATCCTTTTTTCATTTTCATCCCAAACTAGAAAAGCATCAAATGTACCCTCTTTGTTTTTCTTTTTAAACCCTTTTATAAGCGAAGTTGTTCCTCTTTCCAACAATGCACCTATATTTGCTGATGAAAGTTCCTTACCTGAAAGTCTTTTTTGGATAGAAAACTCACATTTATTGGTGTGGTAATTGCTGCATCCATAGAAGGTTCCTCTATCTACTACCTTGCCATCACATATCTTACATGGTCCCATTTCAACGCTAGCTTGTAAGTCTTCAAGAGCAGAATCGAAACTCCATGATTTAGAACTCTCTATGGTTAACTCTATTATCTCAGTAGTAATATCCTTGGTACGTTGAACAAAACGATGATAGTCCTTTATGTAATCTCCTCTTCCGCTACCGATTTGAGCGAGGAATTGCTCCATCTTACCTGTAGTTACAGGAGAAGTTAAATAATTAACTCCTTTTAAACTCTGAATTAGTATTTCACCTTTTGGCTCTAAGAAAATATGGTTTTTTTCAACTCTTATATACTTTTTGTTCAGCACTTGCGAGATAATTCCAGCTCTTGTAGCAACAGTCCCTATTGATAGTTCTGAATTCTTGAAACCTTCCTTCTCTACCTCAGAAAGATAGGCACCTGCATTCTCCATTATTTTTACAAGGTCTCCTTGTGTAAATCTTTTTGGGGAAGTAGTTTTACCCTCTATTAAACTAGTGCTTTCGCATACTCCAGTTTCACCCTGTTCTACTGGTGGAAGGATTGTTACAGAATCTCCATTTTCATCAGGTGATCTATTGCCTTCTTTCTCATTTTTCCGAAATACTACTCTCCATCCTTCGTGCTGAAGCTGTTTACCAGTAGACTTAAAAGTAAAATCACCTTCAACAACTGTGATAATTTCCGAGTGATTAAAGATCGCATTATCATAATGCGCAGCAATCATGGATCTAGCTATAAGATCATATACAAATAATTCATTTTTTGAGAGGCTACTTAAATCTGCAGGATCTTCAGTAAGAATAATCGCATAATGATCATCTGTTTTTGATTCATCAACATATCGTTTATCTGAAGAGATATCTCTTAGTGGTTCTTTAAGTAAAGGAGCATATTCAGGCAACTTCCCTAAGTTATCCATAATCTTGGGGAACATTTTTGCTTCTTCTGGAGTTACATGTTTGGGCTCACTTCTTGGGTACGAAATTAAAGATCGTTCATACAATTCTTGCGCCACTTTTAAAACCTCTGCCGGAGAAAGACCTATCCTTTTGTTAACCTCTGCTTGTAGATTTGTAAGATTATAAAACTGTGGTGGTCGTACTTCCTTTTTATCTTTATCAACTGAATAAATATAAGATGATTTACCTTTGCAAAAGTCACCTAATGCGGTAGCTTGGGTTTGATTAAATAAATGATCATCCTTATCCAAGAACCATTTCCCTGTATATGAGTGTTTTCCAATTTTAAAATGACCATATACATCCCAATAAGGAGAACTCTTAAATGACGCTATTTCTTTCTCACGCCTATATACAATATTTGCCAGAACATCCTGGACTCTACCTACTGAAAAGCCACCACTATTATCCCGAATACCAATATTATTCAATAAAATACTGATACACCTTGACATATTTATTCCCAAAATCCAATCAGAATGCTGTCTGGCTAAGAATTCCCAATACATAGGAGTGTAGGTAGTTGCGTGGATATCTCTTAGGTTCTTAAAAGCTTTTTCTACTGAAGATTTCGTTAAACTATTAGTCCATAGTCGTTTAACAGGTTTTTTATTTCCCATATGCAAAAGCGCTTCTAGAATAAGACCTTCACCTTCGCGACCAATATCTCCAGCATGCACGATCGTCTGTAGATTTTTACTAGTATCATGAACGAATCGTTTGATTATCTGATATTGTTGTTTTTTTGATTCTGTTACTTTAAGGATAAATTTTTGAGGAAGGATAGGAAGATCTTCTAAGGACCAAGATCCATATGGACCATATGATTCAGCTGGGGCTAGTTCTAAAATATGGCCAATACAATACGTTATTATCCCACCTTCTCTAAATTGTTCACAGGGTAGTACTTCAATGTAGCCTTTCTTATCTCTATGCGGGAAAGCTTGAGCGATCATTTTTGCTTGTTTGGGTTTTTCACAAATACAGAGCATCATCTGCACCCTTTCTCTTCTTTGACCTAGACGTTATTATAATTCTTCTTTAACCGTATCTTTAACAGAAAGTACGTAAGGGCAACTAAGCAGAAACATGCACTGAGGAAGTAATATGATTCCATGGTTGAATAACTACCAATAAAAATAAACATCCCTATAACACTAGTTAGAAATCCTATTAAAAAAAGGATAAAAAACATTATATTTAATAATTTTTGATCCATAATTTTCTCCTCTTATGCTGCAGTTACACAGGAAAGTCTCTCAGCACACTCTTTTAGAGCACCAGAAGCGCCGAAACCTTCATGAAAAATAATCTCTTTTCCTAATTTCTTGCTCACTTCTTTAACAATATCCATTGAAACATGCCCGCAAGCACCTAACATTACAACAACGCAATCAGCCTTTTTTATAAGATTACGGAACTCTTTTTTATTTCCACCATTTCTAGTTTTTCCAATATGGAAAATAATGGATAAACCGTGTTTTTCACCAATTTTTTTGTATGTAGCTTCCTGAGACCCGCCAAAAATTGCCACTGTGTTTTTCAATTTGAATATCCCCCTAAATGTAATATTTAAGATAAATATACCACATATTACACTAAATGCAAGTGTGGTTGTATAAATAATATGAGTATAGAGGCTATACGGAAGTTAAAGATCTATTCTTATGATTTTCATATTCTAGATAATTATCTAAAAGCACAATTGCTATAGATGGTGCAATATATCGTTTGTCTAACAATATTTCACCGATATATCCTAATAAATCTGAGGTCTTCATACTCTTAAGTAAATAGCCACTCAATTTTTTCTTAAGTAACAATAGAATTCTATCAGTATTGGTATCTAAAGAAGATAGCAATACCACTTTCACTCGCTTACTAATGAAGTAGTCAATAAGTTCCAAAGATTCTTCATATAAAGAAGTGGGATCAATCAAAACTAAATCCGGAATTTCATTGTTCTCAATAATTCTTTTTTCGATTCCGTTATTAAAAGTGGAAACATTACATTTATGAATCTTTATTTCTAATAAATTCTTTATACCTTCACGAAAATTCACTTGTTCATCAAAAACATAAATACTCGGCAATAGTCTCCCTCTTCCTAAATAAAAAAACCCTAAACAAAAGATGGGTATACTAGTACCTGTCTTTTGTTTAGGGTTTTTCCCTCTAAAAATTTAATTGTTAGCTTTATTATAGCAATTCAGAACTAAGAAATAAACAGGTATATCTCAGTTATTTTCCGGTCCATCCTTCAGGTCTGGTAGATGAAATCATTGAAATCTTACCATTTCCCAAGATTACATACTGCCCGTATCCGTCTTCATCTACGAACCAAGCCATTCTAGAAGCTAGAGTTAATGAAGAATTATGATCATGTAGCGGGTATGGAGACATGTATACATTAGTTGACCAGCCGTTTTTCACAACATTTGTTACTGTCAAAAAACGTTTTTTTGATTTATTAACCACCCAAGCTCCCCATTTACCACACGGGGAAACATACCAGATTGCATCATCTCTATTAGCTGGATAATCAGGTTGAGAAGGGTATGTCGAGTTAAGAATATCGAATTTCTGACCATTAAATTCCTTGAAAAAATCATCTTCTAATTCACACTCGAACTCATCTTCAATTAATGTGTATTTAACTTTTACATTCTCAACAGGGTGAGGGATAAATACTGAATCGTCAGTCTCATCTTTATAAATCATATCCCCGCATCTAGCTGCTAAGTATGGATCGTCAGCATTAATATTGTGATTAATACCACATTGGTTTGTAATTGGATCAAACAACTCGCAATTCTTTCGGCATGTTGGAAGCTTCTTAATTTTATCTTTTGACGAATTGTCTACTACTAGCATTAGTCCCACGCTTAAAACCTCCCGAACTATCAACCTTCGTTATATACTTCTTAAAACAACTGGCATGATAGCTGTTAATAATGAAAGGCTCCCTGCTCCTATAAATAACCTCTTGCTCCACCTGGCGTATTCAGGATGATCTAAAAATTTATGAAATAGCTTCATAAGAAGCCCTATTAATACCATCCCTATAGCTGCAAAGAAACCAATTTCAATTAAAAGTAACATCAAATCACTTGCAAGTAGTGTAACACCTGGTCCCGTAGTTGTAAATGCAATTATAGAAAGTAATCTTAGACAGATAACAAAGATAGGTACGCCAATTAGTACGCCTGTCGATCCTTTTAGGATCATACCTGTCTTAGTCACTAGAGAATAACTCATTTTAATTACACCAATAAGAAACATAATTGCAAAGAGAATTGAAATACCTGTAGAGACATTTGGGGCAAGGTTATTTACATCCTGAGTAACACCTTCCATATACGATCCAAATTCCTTTTTATTACTAGATGGACCTTCCTTTATAAAAGGTAGTGCAGATGCTGATGATCCAAATGTGTTGAATAAGAAGAACACGAACAAACTTGAAAACAATAACGTATGTATCATTTTTTTCATTTTTAGCATCCTTTAATTATTATATTTTAAGTTTAAAATATTCTGAAATCACTTCAGTTTTAGCCTCGTAATTAATTTTCCCGTTAATTACTCTAAATGTGTTACAGAAGTATTCTTGATTTATATTGTCTCTTTCACACTTTTCAATTTGAATTAACCATTGATTCAAGTATTGATTATTTATATTGTTATCTTTCAACATTTTATTTACTTTTTTACCGTCAACTTCAAGTTTAAAGAAAATATTTTTCACCTTCGATTGATAACCACGTACTTGAACCGACTTAATAAATGGATAAAACTTAACAAAGGTTTTAAACCTTGGATATAAAAATCCATGAAAATTATCTCCAAGGGTACTTGGAACATTCAAGTTCACTTCGATATTTACCTTATCATGTTGGAAATCACCTTCAGGATCAACCTTAACTTCTGCTTCAAGTTTTGACCTAAATGCCTTGCACAGTGGCTCGAGCCAACTTAAGTCAGAATAAATAAGGTTATCCTTAAAATTCTCAAAAAAATCGTCTTCCTGTATAATTCCCGGAATACCATCACCATCTATTTTTACAAATTTGTTTTCTGGGTTATATTTAAACATTAATTTTTCAATCTTAAGATTTTTATTCTGCATCTTTTCTACTATGTTATCTATTCCTCTATCATCTAGTAGCATGTTTCCACCTCTTTTTACTATCCCAATTAGTTTAAGTTTAGCAGCTATTATTATGTCAATATCACTTCGATGTATAAAATAAGTACAAAATTCCCTGTTTTTTTCTAAAATACGACAATTCGTAGATTATGATACTACAAAACAAATGTATAAGGGTGTCGAAGAGTGTCGAAAGTATCGCTTTTTTTACAAAGATAAGGACTTTTTGCTGATTTTTCATTTTAATAAATAATCTTTTAGTCCCATATTCTATTACTTTGGTAGTATCGGTTAAAGTCATATAATCTTTAATAATATTATTTTCATACTTTTTCACGCTCCTTAGTTTTAAAATTTACTCCTACTCAAAAAGTAGAATATGATTTCTGCTTTTTGAGTAGGAGGCGACAAGTGTCGCTCCCTTTATTACATCGCTACATAGCAATCCTGCTTGAATCCTCCTGATACATTTCATCAGGAATCATATACTCTTGAGTTATGGCAGTTTCCATCCTAACCATGTTGCTCACATCTACTTCTTTACCATTTTTAGTTACATCTATTATGAGAACATCGCCAATATTTAGTCTTGAAATTTTTGAAGTTCCAACTCTAACCCAAGCGCGTGTCCCATCTGTAATAGGATATAATCCGCCTCCATACCAATTACCTTTACTGTCCATTGCTGAAAACCATCAATTCCGTCAGCAATCTTTGCAGTTGAAAATTTAGTGTACATTGGCTGGATCTCCTCATAATCAGTTAGATTCATATCATTTATTGAAAGACAATCTTCTTTGTTAACTCCTCTACTTGATATCAAATCATCACTCTGATTTTCTATATCTTGCTCAGAAGGACAATCAGCATCAGTATATTGATACATTTCATCGAGAGTTTCATCATCCTTGACAGTACCTAATTCACTTTGCATTAAAGATAGTAAATCTAATGCTCCTCTATCTAATTCAGTCAAAACTGGTTTATGACTATCAACATGTGAATTTATATTAGCTTTTGCGTTTTCAAATTCAACTGCAGGAGGAACAAGAGAAAGATTAATCTCTTGTTCACTAATACAATTTACTTCTAGTTTATTAACCATTTCAAAGTAGCCTAATCTACCTTTGATTTCTTGTTCTAATACACGTTCGACCACATATTGTTCTAACACTAGAAAGATAAACATGCAGGCCTCAATGATTGGTAAATACATTTATATTCCTCCAAATTTTTATTCAAATAAACTAAATGCCAATTGACCATCTGATGGTGAGTTTTTTTTGCGTCGATTATTCGCGTTTTTATCCTGGTCGATTTCAAAAATTGATAAATTGTAAGTGTTTGGTGTTGCTGGTTTTCTTTCTAAACTAACTAAGTGAGAAAGTACCGCTCCATCCGCTACAATATCAAATCCAAATGCTCCTATAAGATCGACTTCTAAAACTCCATTATTGGAAATAAAGCCATCGATTCTACCTTTTTCAATGTTTAATAGAATGCTATCTGCCTTTTTTAATAGAACATTGGAAGTAGCTTCTGATTGAATTTGCTGCTTAACCCAATGAACAAATTGTTCTTTTAGGGAAGGTTTCTTTTTCTTACCTATTCCTGATAAGATTATTCTGGCCCTCTCTGATGATGCGGCTACCCATTCCTCTGTTGATCCTTTCAACTGAGTTCCATTTTTGATGGATTTAATGAGCATAGATTGTAAATCCCCATCATCACCTAACATTGCTGACAATCCGTCGCTAGATACTTTACCATTTATCGCACTTGCTGCTTTATTTTTTTGAGCAATCAATTGTGCCATTTGTTCTTGGTAAGAATCCTTATAAGCTAAATAATAAAGACGACACTCTTTATCCTGACCGATTCTCCAAGACCTTCTGGAAGATTGGTTTATAGTATATAAACTCCAACTAAACTGATAATAAATAAGAGTTGGTGTACATAAAAGATCCAATCCTACCTTCACCAGTTCTTGAGAAACTATCACCACATCGTAACCTTCATTCTCAATTTTCTTCTTTAACCACTCACTACGACGATTCGTTTGTGTAGATGAAGTATCAAGAATTGTTACTTTGGCGCCGATGTCTTCAAGAACCTTCTTTAGCCGCGGCCGTACATCTCTACCCTCTACTGAAGAACCAGTGTCACGAACGTAAACAATGCTTTTTCTTCCTTCTGCCATTTCTCCACTTATAATCTCTCGAAGTTTCTTTTCTTTGTTAAGCAAACGATCTTGCGGCAAATGTGTAGGGCTCCAAATTAATTCTCTGTCACCTTCCTCATTCTTTAACAAAACATCAGGAAATGTAAAAGGATTATCAGGGTAGGCTATCCCAGTAGATGTCAACGGTAAAAATAGTTTATGCCCATCTTGACGTGAATCAATTTGACGTTGGAACTCATAAACCATATCGTCATACATACGTTTCAGTTCATCATCCATGTCAACTAAAATTGTAGGAACATTCACTAGCTCAACAGGATCTGGCCAAACGTCTACTAATCTCACAAGTACAGTATTCTGAACAAGAAATCTACCAAATACAAATGGACTTATACCTGGAAGTGTTTTTTCTGTTCTTTTCGTTCCACCTCGGCTTTGTCTATTAGAAAACTCACTTTTTTCATCAAAATTAACGGTAGTCGTTTCGGTATTTCCATATTCCTCATTCCACTTTCTTACTTCTGAGAAATTGAAGCCATTTTGAACCATTATATGTGGGAAAATGCGCCATAAGAATGTCGATAGGTAGCTCTTTGATGTAATCTCCGAACTTTCCCCCGACCCAAACCGCACGTGCGACTTTCACCGCATACGGCTTTCCATCGAAACAAGCGTGTGATTAACCTTATAGGTGTCACAATACTTTTCATCAGATTAGTTTTTATAGTCCTCTTTAAGAGTTAACTTTTAGTTAGAATTCTTTGTAGCATCTCAATTTTCTTAACAATTTTAGGTTCCATATTGCTCATATCCTTACCATGAACTGCTTTATGACAGGTATCGCATAGTGAAGTTAGGTTTTTCACTTTATTTACCTCATTAAGAGGTAGTCTAGGATTCTTATGGTGACAGTTTAAGTTTTTGGTGGTCAATTCTGTTTTGCAACAGCTGCATTTTCCTCTATCACGGTTAAAGGCATATTCGCGGTTCATAATGTATTCGAAATTGTAGTATCGAGGTACAGTCTTTTTACCGTTTTTGTAGCCGATGAACCTTAAATCTTCAGGGTTATATAATGTTGGGCGAGTTAGTGCTAATTTCTTTTTCGTTGCCTTTATACGAACTTCCCTACCTTCAATAGTGTACGGAGTACATTCTTGATTAAAGTTGAGAGCCCTTTTACTAGGCGTGAAGGAATATAGCGTAAGCGCAATTTCTACATTATTGACATTGACCATGAAACTTTTCCGTTTGAGGTTTTTATGTCTATCGTTACGGTTGTTACTTTTACCGATAGGTTTATAAAAGTCTCGCCATTTTTCACCTTTAAGTTTACGAATTACCTTATACATCCTATTGGTCAATTGCCATGACAGCTTATTGTAGGTTTGAGTACAGATACCGATTGAATAGTAGTTTGAGATACCAACGATTTTAGAATTTATCTTTTCGATTTGATATGCTAGGTATTCATCTTCAACGAAATCGTGCTGTAGTTTTCTAATGTCTTTCAGAACTTCCCGGTGCTTGGAGCGAAGTTTCGCTAAGTTTGGGAATGGTTTTCCGACAACTTTGTCTTTATGTCTAGCTTTTTCGGCTACAATATCGAAGCCTAAGAATTTGGCTGGACGTTCGGACAGGTCGGTTATCAACGTTTTTTCTTCTGAAAGATTTAACTTCAATTTTGTCTTTAGGTATTTTCTTGCTACGTTTAGGATTTGCTTGGCTTTCTCCTCTGATTGACAAAGGATAATCCAATCATCTGCATATCTAATTAGGTAACAAGCGTCATGCCTACGTTTTACTCTTTGCAGTCCATTCTTGCGTGGATTGGAGACAGTATATCTCGCTTCATGCAATTCGAATTTTTCCGCAATGAGATGATCGAAGTTATTTAGATAAATATTAGCAAGTACAGGGGAAATGATTCCTCCCTGTGGAGTACCGCTATCATTGAAGGTGACCTTTCCTTTTTCCATTACTCCTGCTTTTAACATCTTTTTAATAATGGCTAGATATCGTTTATCACGAATACCCATATTCCACATGATTTCAATTAATTTATTGTGGTCGATATTATCGAAGAACCCTTCAATATCCCCTTCTATACAGAATTTATATCCGCCTCGATTAATTAGGTCAACTGTTCTTGCAACAGCGTGGCTAGTAGCCCTATAAGGTCTAAAACCATAACTATGTTTGAAGAATTTGGCTTCAACAATGGGTTCAAGAACAATACGTGCCAGTTCCTGAATGATTCTATCCAACATTGTCGGTATACCAAGTGGACGTAATTTATCCGAGTTAGATTTGGGTATATATTGCCTTTTTACAGGTTTGGGCGAATATTCGTTAATGGACTTTTTAATTAATTTAATCAGTGTGCCAGCGTCCATCTGTAAATAGTAATTGACCTCTTTACCGTCGATACCAGCTGTCATACTGCCTTTATTAGATTTAATGTTATGGATTGCAGTCATAATGGTTTGAGTGTCGCTCATTAATTCGATAAGACCATAAAATGGTTTTTTGTAATTAATGGCTTTGTCATGCATACCATCTAACTTACTTCGCAACTCTTGTTCGTTTTGTAATATAAGTCCTTTATCCCTCATGGCTTCACATCCTTATGGATTGCTATGAGTTGGCTGTTTAACTCCCACAACTACATTAATATGTAGCGGTTTGTTTGGACTTATATATCTAATCCTCTGTTCTTGTTCCGACTAACACCCTTCGCTCCACAGACATTACTCTGTTTCATAACTACTACGATGTCTCTGCCACTACTTAACCGTCATTGGAAAACCATTCCCTCTGATTGAGTAGCTTCCCATGTTCCAATTTACTTATCCCTTATTTTTCAATGCCTTAGGTACTCACTTTACACCGCACTTAATCACTAGACGAGATGGACTATAACTGTCTAGCTCATCAGAAACACCAACTACCAAGATGTTTAGATGTCGTTCACGCAATTTCCAGGCGTGTTCGATTCAGTGAATATCCAACCCGTTTAAATCTACATAAGGTTGAGAGACGTTTACGATGCTTCAAACATGAGTTTCTTGCGTTACCATAGCAATGCTTTTAAGGACCCCCGCACGATGTTGGATTCGTAGATTTTCTATCCTCACGTTACGACTTCACCTAGCTTCACACATTGGTCCAATGGTTGAACCTCTGCATGTAGGAGTATTAGGGTAATGCTATTTTAGTCCTTAGCAATAACAAGGGGTCTCACCTTGCTAATCAGTAAATCAGTTAGACACATTTTGTATCCTCTCATTTCACGCTGTAGCGCTTGTAGAGAAACATGGCGCACGATAATATACGTCTTCAGCTTTACCACCGAATAAAGTTCCTGTCCCACCTACCACTTTTTTAGAAACAGCGGCAAGACTTCCTAGAGAATTTCCTTGGGCACTATTTCCAGCCTTTAACTCATGAATCTCGTCTATTAAGGAAATATCAAAGAAATTATTCATCTTACGACGAATATATTCAATCGTCGCAATCCTTCTTGGACGTCCAACCATCTTTGGCATTTCAGGTTGAGAATCTTGCAAATGTTTAACAAGTTTCGAATTTTTATCGTTGGCAGCATGGACAATCTTTCTTTCATGCTTCGCCCATTCTTTGAAACTACTATATCGAGTAGGAACTTTCTTAGTCCATAAGCTGCTTCCACACTCAGTACAATATGCATTTGCGGGCTTTTGTGCATTATGGAGTCTTCTAGTCTCTCCAAATTCATCTGGTCCCATAGAACGCTTATGATGAACAGTCTCTTCTTCGCCATTTTCATTAAGCTGAACAGTACTAGATTCAATGACCTGGTGAGCTTTACCGCAATCTGGACAATAGAACCCATAGCGATAAGGCTTAGCTTCATGTTTCACTTGGTGCATTGTTTTAATTCGTTCAAACTCAACTACAGGAACATTCGCGCAATCTCCACGCATGATTGTAAAACTAATTACAAAAAACGTAGGCTTTGTTGGTTTTGGTCTCCCACTATTGGTCCAATCTCTATGAAATTGAATTAGCTTTTTAGTTTCATCAATTACATGAACAACTGCATTAGGAATAATCTCCTTAATTTCTTCTGGCCACTTTTTCGTTAGTGATGGAGGAACCAACACACATGCAAAATAGCCTTCCTTTTGTTTCTCTTTGTAATATGCATCCGCTAAAGCAACTAACATAGTAGTCTTGCCAGTGCTCATTTCTCCTTGTATGATCAAACTCTTTTGCTCTTTTAATCTCTTTGCTATCGCAGTTGAAACGTGAGCTTGTACAGGGAATAGTTCACGTTTGTACGATTCAAAGTGTTTGAAGCTTTGATCTGTCATAGGGTTATGCGTTGGATTAACTTCTTCGGAAACCTTTGCAACCATATCATTAACATATCCCTGCATATAGGTCGTAAGATCATCTGTAGATTCCAAAGCACTTCCAGTACCTTCTCTCGGAAATGTTAATTCACTCGCTTTTACCAATTCGGAAATTAACGTATCAGCTTGTTCTTCTTCCATGTTTACCTTTAACAAAGAAATCCCATTTGGAAATAGTCCCTTATCAAAGTAAAGTTCGACCTCTTCCAAATATCCACGTTTGATCAAAGCTTGGTAGATTGTATCCTTCCATTCTGGGAGAATGTGAAGTCCATATTTACCTCCCCCTAATACTTGTCGAATATCTTCAGCAGGATCACCCTCAAAAGAAATTACGTACTCACGATTTCCAAGTAGCTCATCATGAACAATTGCTAGAGCTTTTCGATTGTTGTTAATTGTTATTGGAAACTTCTCATATGAACCTTTATCAGAAGATATCTGGAAATCACGAACAAAATCATAACCTGTAAGTCCCTTTTTACCAAATCCGAAATAAAGTCCATCACTACCAATATCAATCGCAGCCTTTATAGATTGAAGTGTCGAGTCGCTACCTGAAATGATTGCCATCATAAGTTTAGGCTTCATATGGTTTCGTTCAGGTTCTTCACATGCCAATGCATAACAAAACGCATTTTGCCATGATTGTTCCAAATACACTTCCATCATTTTCGGCTGTTCATTTGTCTCAATTACCTTATTGAATTGAATACTACTCATAGTTGTTACCCTATCAATAAAGATAGAAAGGGGCCCTGAGGCGATCCCTATCTAAGCAGTAAAAGATAGGGATACACCTCCCATATTGTTATTATTATAAAGAACAAATGTTCTGTTTTTCAATATAAATTTAAGAACATAGTCCTAGCTTACGCCGTTTGAAGTTGTTGAAGTGATTGTTGCTGTTCTTTTAACCGTTGGAATTCTTGAATAATCTTTCCTGATATCTCACAAATTTGCGAACCATATTTCATAAGAGATTCTGTATCTCCCTTACTCCATGACTTCACATAGTGAAAAGAATAGTCCGATGTATCAAGACCAAAATAAGAACAAACTATATACGCAGAACCTTCAGCAACAACCTCTTTTTCTTTCTTTGAACTTCTAATGTCATATCTGTGCACTTTTGAATGCACGAGCTCATGAACTAAAGTTTTGCAGCGATGATTAATCGAAAGAGTGTCTGAAACAGTAATACGGTGCTGAGATGGAACATAAAATCCATTTGCTCCCTCTGCATCTCCATACGACACTGGACAATCATCCTTCTCTGCAACCTTTTCAGCAAAGTTAATAATTTCTCTCGCTTCAGGAGAATCTCCATTTAACTCAATTTTTAAAGAGTCTATCGGAAGTGGCTCGCCTTCAGTTTGAGAACAATCAAAGACAGGAACAGTTACAAAACCTACTAACTTGAGGTCTTCGTTGCTATTTTCATCCTTTGCTTTCACAAATCTAGGGGCAAAAATCCTAATGGCTTGTTGCCCTTTCTTTACATATCTACCTAATTCATTCCATCTTTTAAATGGAGCAATAAACTGTGCACGTGGCAGCTGTGCCTTAGCAACAATTAAATTACGAAAAGAATAATTAGGCATCAATGCTTTCATTTGTAGAATTGCTTTAAAATCTTCAGGAGAATACGAGAAATTTGATACTCCTTCGTCCAACTGTTTAATTAATTGTTCAACCCTCTCTTTTTGAGTTGGTTGATCTTTTTTTTGTTTCCACCCATTTTTCTTCAATTAAAACATCCTTTCAAAGTTTTCTTTTATATAAAAACGAGAATAATAGAGACACTATGGTCTAATCATCCTCGTTAATATCCACCCATTAAAAGCTTTTTTGAACGCAAAAAGGCCCTTAGGTTTAATAGAGCATTAAAAAAATGCATACTATCAACCCAAAGGTCGTTAAATGTAATATAATCCCGCTAATCCAAAAGGATTGCAAACAAAATTTAAAATAGAAAAATAATATAGTCGTATTATACCGTTTATTGTAGAATTCGACAAGAGCTAAACATGACATACATTTTTCTGCTTTCTACTATTAATTTAGCCCGTTTATATAATTTACTGCGTCTTGAATGTGATTCTTGAAAGAGTCTGGAGATAACTTACTATGGCGACCATCATAAGTGTTCGTATTTCTGTTATATAAGGAGGCTTTAGCGAAAATTGCTAGTGATCCGCTAAGGTATCTTCCAACTAGCCTTGCTTCCTTCGTTAAAGGTTCACCATTAAATTCCCCTGCATCCCAATATGACCTTTCAACATATTCGCCTGGTTGGATTTCAACTAATTCTTCTTCGTCGTAAAGTAATTCCTCATAAACTCCAGTAGGCTTTAGCTTTTCTGTTTCTAACAAAAAGTATGACCATTCGTATTCGGCGCTTGGAAACCATTGAAATGTTAACTTCTTAGGTTTTAAAACATGACCAATCCCACCTAAATTCAATTCAATACACTCGTTTTCATTAGAAAGCGAACAACCATGTAAATCTAATCCCCCACCATTTGGCAAAAAAGTGTGGTTAAGTGCTTGGTTATGACCTATAGAATCCAGTATTTTTGCAATTGATTGAGGACCGTGCCATTCCTTGCTAAGTGGAACTTTACCATCGAAAAGAGTTTTAATCATGTCTTCCCATTTTGGTAATTGATCATCTCTAAAATCATCTTTCATAACTTCTCCCCCTAGAAACTAGTTTGACTTAAGATATGTGTAACCTTATGAAAATCCCTTCTGAATTTATGGTAACACTAATCCCTTAAAATGGATATTATCTATTAGGTTAATAAGATGACTTTAGACATTTTTCTAAATTACTATAATTTTTCTTTAAATCTCTTATTAAATTAATCTTATTTATTCTCAAAATTTGAGAGGACCTTTCTCAGTATTTGAGAGTCTACTTCCCCGACTCTCAAAATTTGAGAATGGTCAATTGTGGATAACCCGACTCTCAGAATTTGAGAGTCAGGAAAAAGTCTGTGGATATCTCGACTCTCAAAATTTGAGAGTCAGACTATCAAATACTGAGAATGGGTATATCAAATACTGAGAATCTAATTCTGATTATTTGAGAGTGGGTATTACTATAAAAAAAAAGAAGCAACCATTATAGTTACTCCTTCTGCTATTATTGTACTTCTGGTGGACAATAAAACTCTAAGTTTAGTTTTTCCATTTCTACACCTTGAGTAATCGGTAAATCAAGATTCTTCAAAATCTCTATCAAGAATTCTCTGTATCTACTTTCAACCCAACTTTTAGTGAACTCATTAGGCAAGTGGATTTTCAATATATAATGTCCCTCGTCTTGTTTCATCGTAGCATAACTACTTTGAAGCCATGTTTCATAAGAAGGTTTAGACATTTTGTTTCTCGCTTGTGTTAGTACAAGATTCCATAGAGTCCATTCAGATTCATTGATCTGCTTTTTTTCTTCTTCAAATACAGATGCTTGTATTCTCTTACCATTTTCTTTGCGAACTACAGACCTCACTGATTTTTGTTCTAAGTCTTCATAAACCTCTTTATATTTAATCGTTTCAATAGGCTCTTTTCCTAAAAGTAGCGGATTAGATAACCATCTAGAAACGTCGCGGTCATGATCATCTTGAATATCGTTTGGTAACTTATCAACTAAGTCTTGAGGCAGGAATGGAATTAGCATTCTGACTTTGAATATAGGACTTTCCTTGGAATTATTTTTCCTAGCATTTTCAACGTAGAAACGATAAATAAATCCAAACTGTTCTAGAATATCTAAATATTTAACCACTGTATTCCTGCTTTTTCCGAACCTTAAACAGATATCTTCTATACTCGGCCAGCAATAATCTCTTCCTTCACTCATATTGCAACGTCTTCTTAAATAAACATAAATCGCTACTGATTCAGGACCTAAGAAAAAACTCCAATAATCTATAAAATAATTATGTATCATTGTAAATGAACCTTCAATAATTTGGGGAGATGGTCCCCCATAATTATCTAATGTCCAGCCTTTAACGATATCCTCATCGAAATATTTTTTTTGAACAATAGGCTTAAAGTGAAGAGATTCCTCATTTTCCCCTCTCTTTTGACGAACTGGCAAAAGTTCTTCTGTTTTATATTCTCGGTAGTAAAGGAGTTCTCCATCTCTTTCTTTAAGGTTTAGCCTTTTCATTATGTACCTCCTTTTCTTCACCCTATATTAGAGCAGCAATGCTTTAAGGGCTTATTTGACCACTTTAATGTGGAAATATATTCATCCACGCAAAAAACCCCCTAAATGGACATACTTCACCTAAGGCTAGTATTACTCATTTAGGGGGTTTCCCTTTGATATGAATTTATATCCATTCTATCACTTGCTATTAAATTTTGAAATAAAATAATATTATCGTTAATGACCTTACTAGGATAATAGATTGTATTAGTAAGGTAGTCCTTCTTTGTAGTCCTCGTACCATTTTTTAAAGTAAGCCTTAACCTTACTCTTTTCAAAATCTTCGATCAGTAGAGGTGGCAATCTATGTTTTAACCGGTAATCATGGATCGAATCCAGCTCTTTAAACAATGTTTTGTTGATTTCTTCTTTAATCAGTTTTATTTCTTCAGTTCTCTCTGGCTTCTTCTTATTCATTATAGTAATAAAATATGAGTATATTTCCTCTAGGACTTTTAAATCCTTACCAGTTTGCTCTTTAAGTTTATTATCGGCATTACCAATAGCAAGTTGATAAAGTGGATCGTTTTTACCATCCTTCTCATAAGAGGACTCAGCATAATTCAACTCAATAGCACTTATGATATAACCAGGTAGATTACCTAATCCCTTATCTTCCATCTTTAGAACATACCTTAGATTGTCCTCAATATAATTAGGGTGGTAGCTTTTAATAATGGCTACGGACTTCTCTCGACTTACACCTTTTGCTATCAAACGATTTAGAATGCTTTGAATATCATAATCCGCAGCTTCCTCTGATAATTTCGATTGGATATTACTTTTGTTTTTATAGATATAAAAAATGAACGAATGAATAGAACGGCCAACCTTTTTATGTATTTCATATTCAAAGCGTATGTCGGTCTTTTCTTCAATTTCTTTTTTTGCTTTGTCTAGAACAACTGCTCTAAAGTTTTTCATTAAAGTTAATTTTTCATCAGGAATAGAAAGTAAATCTCTTAATTCTTTCACTTCAAATATTCTTTTGCCGAACCTTTCCCGTTCTTTTAATAATTCATAAAGCCTCCAGGAGTATTCAGACCGTAACTGCAATACATTGTAAAGTTGGTACTTCGTGTATGATTTGAGGTCTATTAAAAACTGAGCAAGATCTTCTGAAAGTTTTATTGTGATTTGACCTTCATCATAAGTAGCACGCTGGACCCAATAAATATCATCAATGACAACTTTATTGTTTTCTTTTGTTCTCTTTACTGTAAGAGGTTTACCGTTTAAGCCTTTTACTGTTTCTCGGATTCTTTCATAAAATCCTGACTCGGAGATTCCAAAAAGTGAAGCTAATTCTTTAGTCTGCAGAACGTATGATTTAAAGTCCTTATCCTCTGGTTGCACTAGTGAAACCAATGCATAGAGTAGCCTACGCTCATTAATGGTAAGATTCTGTTTCGTGTTGACTAGGGCATTTGATTGATTGACCCAGTAATACGGTTTAATTTCCGCTTCAACAAGATCATTATCAAATGTTAGTTGCTCTTGGTCAGCAGTATCCACTATCGTCATTTCAATCCTCCTAATCTTAGTACCTCAAATATAGTACAAAAAACGTTGAGAATCTACACATTATTACACACTTCGCTACGCAGGAATTATATAGCTACGGTTTCGGTGTAAAGGTTTTTTATCTAGGTGGCTCTACTATTCTAATGTAGCTACCTTTTCGATGTTCACAAGACCCTTTAAAGTAAGGTGTGGGGAGGATATAGCTACCTTTTCGGTAAATATATGATTTTAACCTTATCTTCGATAATTACTTATGTCTATTAATTAGGTGTAAAAAAATTTTTGAAAGGTTCATATGTCTACTTAATCGGTTCATTCTTTCCGATCAAACGCTATATGTCTATAGAATGAGTGTTCAAAAGCAATAATCTTAATAAAAATGCTTAAATAATAACTCTTTTCTCTATTTTCACCTTATTATCACGATAATATAGAAGACAAATCGAAAATAAAGCTTTGTAATCTATTTCTACACCGAACTACTAGCTATATTAGAAGATAAATGGAGACTTACACCGAAAAGATAGACTTATCACACCGTTTTGATAGCTCTATTATTATCGTTTAACTAGACATGTAGAATCGACTTAATAGCTATATGTACTTAATTAGTAGACTTATAGAACCGTTTTGATAGACATAATGTTGTTTTTTCCTTACTGTCCCAAGGGTTGAGAATTTGTATAAACAAGATAACAGTTTAAAAACAAATAAAAACAATTATAAAACAGTATTAACATGGGATTTATAACATTGGGGTAAAACTATGGAAAAATTAATACATAAAAATACTTCTGTAGCTTTGAAAAAAAGTTTGATTAAATTATGGCTACAAATACTGATTCTTATAATAGGCTCTACTCTATGAGAATTCCTTCTCTTTTTGTCGATATACGTCATATGAATGGGGGAAAGAAAGTATCTGACTATTCATAGAGTCAATTTAAAGGTAGGAAGATATGATGAAGAATACTTTTGTCGATAATGTGGACAACACAAAGTTGGTAAAGATGACCTCATAGATTGTATGTAGAGATACTGGTAATTAATTCAATTAAAGATCTGTTAGCTAAATAAGAAAAAAAAAGTCGAGTCGTTAATACCACAGGAAATCGTTTTTTTTATGGTTTGTAACTTCCTTAGCATTGTAAATTCGCGTTTTCCTGAGCTACCCCTATTTTATTTTTATTTTTTCAATGCTTAATATAGATTTTTCTTGTAATGGAAAAATCACTTCTTGTTCTTCTCTAATAGCCGGTGAGTTTAATTCATAATTTTTATTATCATATTTCATAGCTTCTATAAATCCTTTAACACTAATTCCTGGATTATTTTTAGTTGCTTCTGCTGTGATTATTGTATGATCTCGCGATGAATTGAACCAATATAAATCTTCTAATCTTTCAGATGCTGTCCATGAAACATAATGATTGTTATAATTCACTTTATCAAGGTCTAAATGAACTCTTCTTATTTTCCCTGTATATAGTAAATGTTTTGCAAGCTCATTTGCATTTTTATCTTCACTCTTCTCCCAATTACGAATATCTTGTAATACCTTTTTCCAACATTCATCTGTATTGTCTAAATTACTTCTACCACTTCCTTCTTTTGGATGATTTACCCACATTTGAAATAATTCTAATAGTTTCATTTTTAACTCCTTATTTTTAATAAATACCATTATACTCTCTTTAATAATTTGATATCTTTTTTATTTTCCTAAAAACTAAAAAGACCACCTATAAAATAGTAAGTGGTCTCGCAATCTTTAAAGAGATAGGAATTTACGGTTAATCTTTATTTCAAAGCCACAACTTCGATGTAATGTAAGAATAAGGGGTTTACCTATGACACTTTTAATTAAATTCTATGACAAAAGATATTTCATGATATGACATTTCATAATAAAATCAAATTTATTAAGAAGTAGAAAGTAATAAAAAAACCGCAAGGACGTAAGTCATTTGCGGTTTTTCTGTTATTTAATCTCTATGCGTACAATTCACCAATACATATATCTTCTATTCCCCAAACATAGATATAAGAAAAACAATTTTTAAAACCTTGTTTTTCCCAAAATCCCTCTGCTTCAAATAAAGAATATAATATAATCGGTTTTTCTTGTAACTTTAGTTCTTCAACAAATTTTGTACCATACCCTAAACCTTTAAATTCTTCTTTTATTTCTATATTCTCAAGAAGAATTGCTTCAATAGATTCAAAAAGAGTAAAGTCATACTCATCTTCAACTTCATATATGTCATATCTTTTTAAAATCATTCAAATTAAATGGTGTAACAGATATATTTTTAAAGATATTCATAAAAGTAATTCAAGTTGACCATTAGTTGTTATAGATACTGCTTGTTCAACTTTTTCCTTTAAAACTCTTGCTGCATCATTGGTCTTCTTATATGCTTGTCTAAGGAAGGTTGTAGCTATGTTATTACCAATAGCTTTTATAACTTGACAGCTTACGCTCTGGCCTAACATCTCAATTCTTCGAGTAACAGGTGTATGATCACAAAACTCGAACCAAGAAGGGACATCCAGAATTCTTCTTATTTCATTTTCACTTAAAAATCTCCAAGATTTTTTATCTTCACTTAAAACATATGAAGAAGAAGCAGATTGGCCTCTATATCTCTTAGGCAGGCAATTTATCTGCTGACATTCACCGTCAACAAATGTTTTATCTAAATTTCGATCCCGCCAAGAAGAATCTCTATCTTCAAAGTTAGTCATCCACGTTTCGATAGACTTCCATTCATGAACTACATGTTTACCATCTAAAAAATTTTTCAATTTCTTCCTTCTACCTTTAGGAGGAGCAGGAAACTGAAAATTTGTAAACATATCGAACTCTTTAAAGGCTACGACATATGTTCTATTCCTGGTTGCTATACTTTTAAAATCCCAAGCTTCGATATTCTTCTCAGCAAAATATGGATAATCATCTTTTAGAAGATCCTTTAATAAATGCCAAGATGGATCAGTAAAAAATGCGGGTACATTCTCAAAAAAAACAATTTTTGATTGAGATGATTTTATAATCTTAAAAGCGGCAAGCACAAGATTCTCTATGACCGAGCCATCACCATTTCCCAATGTGGAAAATTGATTGCATGGAAGTGTTACTAATGCTATATCTGATTTTGCTACTTCGTGACAATCGCGAATATCACCGTTAAATAGAAAACTATTAGGATAATTGTGCTTTAGAACTTCTGCAGAATCATCCTCTAACTCAATCTCTTGAACAGCTGTAAAATATTTTGTATCAATTAATGCTCCACTTCCTATACCGCAACCAGCTCCGACACTTAATATCTTAATTCTATCATCTTTAGGTGTCATCTGTGTACAATTCTCCATCAACTTAAAATGAAGCGGTCGAATGACAATACGACTCTTCAAACCTTTTCGATAGACACAAACTTCCACCTTTTGCTTAATGCTAATAATTGAAGCATATTCTTTTTTCGCGCTATCTAACAAAGGTCTCCGCTTATTACTCGTTTTGTTTAATCTACCACTTGCGTGTACTAAATGACCTGCATCATCAAGAGAATGATTTTGTACAGTAATTTCCTCATTTTCTTCATCAATATTTATATATAAAGGATCTCCTTCAGCAATACCAGCAGCTTCTAAAACTAAACTTTGAAGCCAAACTCTAGGTGATTCACCTTTTTGACTGATCGTATAAACTTTCTTTAAAACTTGATTCATCATAATTCCCCTCAATTTTCGTATTTTGCAACAAGAGCAAGGCATTAAAGCCAAACTCATGTTGTTATATGTCCCTTTTCAGATGGTTAGTTACAGAATAAAGATAGATAGTCTAATTCATCCATATATATTTCTTCAATACCTATTAGCTTTAAATCGTACGTTTTAGCTAAAAAGTAAATGTCTCCTACACAACTTGAGCGGAAGAATTGATTTAACTCTTGATTCATTCCATCCTTATATTTAGCAAGTAACACCTTTTTCTTTTTCATATAAGCTTCCCCTCAGTTTGACTAGTAATCTATCAAAGAATTTTATTTTCTCTTAAACATTCAAAAAGAACGTCAAACTTTTGATTAATATTTATTCTTTCTTCTCCCACAGGGAAAGCAATACCATTTCCTGTAGCATAGACAAGATAATCGTTTTTTCTCTTCATCTCTTTTAATCGATCAGCAATATAAGCTTCAAACGCTCGTGCTGCAAGTTCGTATGGAGCACTCCAATACTTACCTACTTTCCCTTTATCTAAGGTTAGTCCTGGTTGAAAGAACTGAGATGTACTTGATGGATAAGGAATGCTTTCCACTCGCTCACCTGTTGTATCTTCATGAAACCAAGCTAATGCTAATGCGTGCTTTTTTAAATTGCGTTCAGCAGCTTTAACTAGCTTGTTTTTTTGTTCCTCTCGTGTATTTCCATAGGGAATATACATTGAGAGATAATGACTCCTTCGACGATCCTCTTTTTCTTTAAATTCACTCATTATCTTAAAAAGATCTCCGTGGTTTCTCTTATAGGTATTGATAAACGTCGAGTTTACTCTATATCTTGTTTTTTCATCATTGGTATTTTGATAATACGCAACGCTAGTGCCCTCTAAAATTGCAGACATGAGACTCTCGAAAGCAGATACTATTATCGAGTCGATAGAAGGACCAATACTTTCTATTTGAGACATAAATCCAACAATTCCATTTTTATGTGAGTGCGATACCCCCAAAAGATGACAATCTAAATGATGAAACCATTCATGGGCTAGCACTCCTGTACATCCCCTATCTTTCGTAAGGTTAATAACCTTTACCTTAGGATCATAGGTTCCTAGTGCTTTGCCACGACCTCTACTTCCAAAGGCCATCCCTAGAGACGCGTTAATCGCAATTGAATAATCTTCTATTCCGATTACATCCGATAAGTCAAAAAAGGCCTCAGACGCTCTCAAGATATGCTCGTTACCCTTCTCATCTGACACATAGTTACCAAATTCGACTGCTTTAAACTGAAAAGCGTTCATCAAATCCTCTGGAATAAGAACAGAAGATTGTCTGCCGCCTACTCGGTCAGGTCTTTCTGGGAAAGTACGCTCCCATAATGGTTTAGCTCGTTGAACGCTTTTAACTGTCTTCTTAGCTAGCAAGTCATCCCAAGTAGATACCTTTGATAAAACAGTTTCCCATGTTTTATCTGCACTCTTCCTCTTCGTAAAAAAATTAACGAATTTGTCACCCAAACAACACATTGGTTCTTGTTTTGCTTGAAGGATTTGTTTAAGTCTTGATTCATAGTATGATAAATCCTTTACTACAGCTTCATACTTACTACAATCCTCCGGATCAAGTTGCTTTAACTCTTCTTGAAGCTTGTTTATCATCTTTTGGGAAAAGTTAGATGAAGAACTTTCATACGATAAGTGTCTTCCTAACTTTCCATAAGCACTAATGTATTCATCTTCATTTTTAACATCATCTAGTATCTCTTTGAATTTCAACGAAGCTGCTAGAAATGATTTTCTTGCTTCAGGTGAATCAATAGATGGGTGAGAGTCAATGCGTTGAATGATGAGTTGTTTAACTCTCGCTACAACTGGACTAGTCCCTTTATCCTTCTCACTATCCAAAGAAAAAGATTTGAATACCTGCTGTTTTGTTACCATTTCAGCAGCAATAACTGCACCTAATTCTTCTAACTCACTTAATGTCTCAACGGAATTGGATTGTTCAAATTCTCGTCTGATTCTTGCTTCTTCTTTCCGACTGCCACTTAAACGAGTGCCGACATCGTAAGCTATCTTCTTATTTGTTTGTTGTTCGGTCCTCACATCTTTAATTAAATTAGTACTTTCCTCAAATAGGTTAATTTGCTGTTGCATAAATATCTCTCCTTAGAATTTAGTCAAATAAAAAAGGGACAAATCATAATTGATTTATCCCTCTCGTTTAAGCTGTTAACTTATTTATTCTCTTATAGAGTTGCTGCCACATTTCCTCATTATCTTGAAGATAATCGTAAAAGGCCCAATTATAATCAGTCCAATAATCAAGAACTTTATAGCTCGGCTCAACCTCGCGTACTCTAAGAATTGTTTGATCTCCATTATGACAAATGCATTTATACGCATAATCATTTTGGAATTGAACTTCTTCTACCTCTTTAAACTGATCCTGTTGATCATTTATTGCATGTTCGTACCCGATAGGTATCGTCATCTTATATCCTCCTGAAAGTTTCAATTTATTATTTTATAGGCTTAGAACACCCTTAAATGAGCTTTCTTACTAAACCACTTGCAGTGATTACTTTAACTGAGACATCTCGCTTCGTCCTTGTCTTCGTAATGACTGTTTTCGATCCATTATCGTGGTGTCGAACTTCATCATCTTTAATCTTGGATACAATCTCAAGACCTTGTACAAGATGATAATTATCTCCCTCTCCAATTTCACCATTAATCGCCCCGCTCGCAAGCAAAAGTGCCATCTGACCAGAATTAATAGGTAAACAAGGATTACCTCCTATAACAAGCTGTTTCGGCTTAGAACGCTCCTTAAACGCTTGAAAACCCTTAGAACTTAGGATACCCTCGTAAAAATTAGACTTTTCTTCTAATTTCGTATAGAAAGTCTTCAATTCAAGAGCACCGGATGGTACATTCCACTTGTGTTTACCTACTAATAAATTGATTGGTGTCACTTTTCTTTTTACAAAGTCCTCATTATCCATTTGTAATAAGAAGTCGTAAAGTTGTTGATTAAACTCTTTTAACTTTCCACTCTTCTTATTCCCTATGAAAATACATTGTCTAAAATCATCATAGTCATGCTCAGAAAATCGAACTATTCCTATATTTGTGAAATGAGTTGCTAAAAATCTTGCAATCTTCTTGTCAGCGAAACGATAGGAAGGGATAATGTAGACCATCAAGCCTCTATCCTTTAAATATCGAACATTCCACACTAATTCAGTCCATTCTTTTCGCTCTGCATTTTCATCATCCATAGCTTTCATTGAGAAGTCATATGGAGGATTTAGAAATAGCATAGAAAAGACATCGTTTTGATAGCGATAGGTAAGGTTTTGATGCTATCTCCACCTTTTCCCCCGCTCCACACCGTACGTGAGATTTTCACCTCATACGGCGTTCCACCTAGTTTAGAATCTAATTGGTTTTAGATTACAAGCCTTGCGATATTGGTTAACTTTCTGAATTTGCCTTGCCTTCAGATTTAGTAACATAAGGTATCGCCCAATAGTGTCTTCGTCAGAAGCGTGAATCAGTCTATGCACGTTTTTGTGGATGATTCT
Source organism: Metabacillus herbersteinensis (assembly GCF_042433335.1). NCBI lineage: Bacteria > Bacillati > Bacillota > Bacilli > Caryophanales > Bacillaceae > Metabacillus > Metabacillus herbersteinensis. The sequence goes on along the minus strand of NZ_JBHLVO010000022.1, from coordinate 20,277 downwards.
CAGATTGTCAAAGGAATCATTACCTCCTTCTTTTCTAGGGGTAAAATGGTGACAATGAACATCATACGCATATAAAAATTCTCCTGTAATATCACAACAACCCATTTGCATTGAATATCGTGAAAGACGGTTGTCTAGATATTCTGCGGTACCCTCAGGGATATGGGATTTCATCAATTTAAGAATTTCACCCATGATTTCGGGTTTCAATTTCTTAGAAATTAGCAATCTCCCTTTTTCCGTGAATGGTGTTAGCTCCTGTGAGAAGTTCAGGTTTGTTTTGGTCTTAATAGCTTGCATAGGATAAAGGTAAATACCGTTTATTACCCATGCTCTGTATCTGGACCAGCCATAGAATTTTTTGTATGTTGGCGGTGCATTACTTGTGTAAACCCGCTTTCCAACTTTTGAGAACCTATTGTATATCAGTCGGGATAATCTGTGGGATAGGTCGGTAAAGTCGTTACTAACATGAGTTGCGTATTTAAAGTAGTTATGGATTCCTAGAATGAAGCTGTTCCAATTCATTAGGTTTTCTCGGGAAGGGTTTTTGCGAATATTCAAGATATGCTTTCTGGCACGTCTCAAAATTTGCTCCTTCTTTTCACTCTTTATATTACTTTTTGAAAAGTAACTGCTACCCTTTGGGGTTGCTTTTAGAGTGAAACCTAAGAAATCGGTGCTTCTTTTTCGGAGATTAACTACTTTGGATTTATCCGGGTTGATGTCTAATTTTAGCCTTTCCTTTAAGTAATCTTTAACCGCGTGAAACCATTTGAGTGCAACTTTATGGTTTCTTGCAAAGATTTTAAAGTCGTCAGCATATCTCACAATGTAACCTTCCTTTAAATTGGTACGTTTTAGGGCGGCTATCTTATCACCTTGTCTTTTGTATGAAAATTTCGATGGGTAGTTCTCCCATTGATTTGAGATCCATACATCTAAGTCATGTAAGACTATGTTAGACAGAAGTGGTGACAGAATACCTCCCTGTGGTGTTCCTTTTGTTGGAATACCTAGACCTTTAATGGGGGCTTTTAACATTTTTGAGATTATTGCTAGGACTTTTCTATCCTGTATGCCTATATTCCATATTTGTTTCATTAACCTTCGGTGATTTACGTTATCAAAGAAGCCTTTGATATCTACGTCTACAACAAAGTGTAGTTCAGCCTTGTTGATTAATGAATCGCAACGGGATTTGGCATGGGATGTACTTCTTAAAGGTCTGAAACCATAGCTGTGTGAGTAAAATTTCGCTTCACAAATTGGCTCCAGGACTTGCTTAAACATCTGTTGAATAGTCCGGTCAATCATGCTAGGAATTCCTAATGGACGTTTGTCTCCATTGGGTTTGGGAATATAGACTCTCCTGACCGCTTTAGGTTTATAATCCACTAATTGCTCTTGGATAAGAGTGATTAGTTCCTCTTGGGATTTTAGTTTATAGCTATCTATCGTAATTCCGTCAGTTCCTGGAGTTTTAGACCCTGAATTTGACTTGATAGTTCTATATGCTAAAAGGATGTTGTCTCGACTGGTAATCATCTCGTAAAGTTTATTAAACTTTTCACCGTTCTTACTTTTCTCATATAACTCAGAAAAGGTCGGTGTTAGTCCGTAATACTCCCACTGTCGCAATCTCGTCTGCACTGTGGCAACTCCACCTTTCTTTGAGTTGTCCCCACATTCATACTCGACCGATGCAGCTCATCTATTAAACCAGATTTTAGTTCTATTCTAGACTTGGGCCTATCCCTCCATTATGTTTCCATAATTTCATAGGTACTGTAGCCCTACTTTCACGACAACGAATGCATTTCGATACCAGGTATCTTATAGCAACCTTCCCAGTAGTGACTGTTATATAGAAGTTTGTCGCTTACGACGTTCCGAATTAATTAGCTATACATATAAACTTAGGTGCTGACTCTGAGCCTGTGAGCTTAATATCCTCATAGTTGGATATATCGGTTTTCATAGTCATCTGCTTACTAGCCGACACTCACCTCGCCGACACTCACCTCGCTGTTGCGAGCAGAATACTTTCGTATTCCTATCATATAGACCCTTTCATTCGCCAGTTCGTCAGTTCCTTTTAGAACATTCTCACCATATTATTTTGTAGCCCCCCGACTTATCATCATCCATATTCAAAGAACTTAGGTTGATTTCAGCCGACTTCGCCTGGCTTCACACATCTCTGATTCACTATTAGTAGATGCATGCAGGAGTCTTAGGGAAAGAGTTTCAGCTCAACATGAAGGCTTTCATTCCTCTTTATCATTAATTCAGTTATAACTATTCTTTATTACGAATAGCCCCTTCTTTTCCTAGATTTGCTCTAGTTATAGAAGAACGCCTCGCACTATGACCATTGATTCGATGGGAGCGTTAATGCAATGATCTAAAGCTTCACTAGCTTTTGATGCTCTTGCCTTATCGAGTTCCACGCCATAAGAAGAAATGATCATTTTGTCATTCTCATTTCTAAGTTTTTCTACAATGTGATGTAAGATTTCTCCCTCTCCACAAGTAGGATCAAAGAAACTACAGTCACCTTTTACTTCTAATAATTCTGTTAAAAATTCACCCTGGCGTAATGGCGTTGCGAAGAATCCCGAACGCAATTTATTCCCTATATGTGACATATAAATGCCTCCTTAATTATTTAATAGATTGATTATGCTAAGTTATTAGACTTCAACTCTGTTAAGAAGTCTTCCAAAGTAAGATCGTATCTTTCCTCACCGAATTCATACAATTTAACATGTTTTTGATCATCAGTTAGTGTTCCAATTTTTGATGGACCCCAACCTGTTTGAATAGTATGTCCTTTGTATTTTATAGCAAGTTGTTTGATCTTCTCTTTCTTTGGATCTAACTTTCTTTCCTCTACAAGTTTCACAAACATGACAATAGGATAGTTATAAGATCGGCCATCACTTTCTTCGCCAATAAACTTAGTCCGATTCAACTTAATAAACTCAATTGTTTTACCTGAAGTAATTTCAATGGTGTCACCAGGTTTTAAAGTTTTAAGTTGAGCTTTTTTTTGGTTAAGTTCCATTTGTTTTGCTTGCTAAACCTTTGCTCTCTCTAAAAGAATTTGATCGGATGAATCCCCTTTTGTTGCAAACAATCGAGTGGGTATCCGATAGGGCTTATTGTCGAGTAGACCGATCCAATAACTCCAGGAACTCTACTTTCCGTCCATCTGTTAAGGTAACAATTTCACCTTTAGTAAGTGTTTTTAGAACCGGTAACTTCTCTTGATTTATCATATTTAGCATCCTTTCAAGTCTCGTTTTGTGTAGGAGCGTTTAGTTTGTTTTTTATTAAATAAAAAAGTGCTCATCCATAAATGAACGAACACTCTTTTTCTTATTCAAATGATAAATTCTAAAACGGTAAATCATCATCTGATATGTCAATGGGTTTTCCCTCATTAGCAAAAGGATCATTTCCACCCTTATTTTGATTTTCTTGACCGTGATATCCTCCGTTGTTATTTTGATTACCGTTTGTAGATGAACCGGATTTAGGCTCTAAAAACTGTACGCTCTCGGCAACAACCTCTGTCACGAATATTCTATTACCCGATTGGTCTTCATAACTTCTTGATTGAAGACGACCATCAACTCCTGCAAGGCTCCCTTTTTTAAGGAAGTTTGCTACATTCTCAGCCGGACGAAGCCACACAACACAATTTAAAAAATCTGCTTCCTTTTCACCTTGATTATTAGTGAATGTACGATTGACAGCTAATATGAAGGTTGCGACCGCAACTCCGCTTGGAGTGTACCGCAATTCTGGATCTTTCGTAAGGCGACCTACAAGTATTGTTCGATTTAACATGGAAACACTCTCCTATTATTTTATAAGTTAATTAGTATCTCAAACGTATCCTTTTTCTTTTAAACTTACATAGCCAGAACTACCAATGATAATATGGTCTAGTAATTCAATTCCAACCATCTTACCAGCGTCGGCTAATCGCTTAGTTACCTCAATGTCTTCTCTAGATGGCCTAGTATCTGAACTTGGATGATTATGGGAACAGACAAAGGATGCTGCATTTAATCTCACAGCTTCGCGGAATACGTCTCTAGGGTGAACAATACTAGCATTCAGTGTCCCTATAAACAATGTCTTCTTTGAAATCACTTTATTTTTAGTGTCAAGGTAGGCAACAACAAAATGTTCTTGCTGCTTCCACTTAATATCATCAAACAACTTAGAACAATCTTCAGGACTGCGAACAACAAATTGTTCCTCATCCTTTGTTTTAAGATAATGTCCGATCAATCCAAAAGATGCAACAATCCTTTGAGCTGCCTTTTTACTTATACCAAAGTCCATAATTTCGTATTCACTCATTTCAGCAAGACGCCTAATTCCAATACCAGCTAAATTTCCGGAAATACCAGAGTCAAGATTCCCGGTAATAATCGACAATAAGTGCTGCAATGGTGTATTCTCGACTCCATAAAAAGTCATCTCTTCTCTAATATTCACATTAAATTCTTTCACTGGTAACTTCCCCTTTTTTAAATAAAATTTCTTAATAAAACAAAAACAGATACACATTTGTGTATCTGCCTCATTTTTCCTATTAATCGTTTAAGTCGAATAATTCTTTAATGAAATGTAAGACTTTATTTTTCTTTGATAATTCAAAAGGTTTCTCGCTTCCCATATGAAAAACTTTTTCACCTTTGAATCTCCAAACAACCGATTCCTCTGTAGCAACCTCAACTGCTTTTACAAAAGCCAAAACTTCTCCTATTGCAGTAGAATGATTGTTAGATCGGCAACGGAAAATACGACGTGTACCGTTTTTTAAAATAACTTCCGCAGCAATACGAGGTTGATGATAAAAAATCGTTTTGCCTTGTACCGCTTTTCTACAATTCTCGATTACATCTCTCTTGTTAAAAAATTCTGCTAATGTTGCACCCATTGATAAAACTCCCTTTCTGAAGAAAAATTATTTATACAAAACGCAAAAAAGCGCCCTTCAGAAAGATTCATAGACACACAGAAAATAAGTGTGAAAGAATCGCCCCAAAGAACGCATAACGTTTAATATCAAACCCGCTAACCAAAAGTGGTTGCAAAACAAAATAAAAACAAAAATAAAATACTCTTTAATCATACTATGTGTTTATTAAAATAACAATAGTTAGTAAAGATGCTGTTTTTTAAAATGAAATGGTTTGCTTATAGACGAATATTAAGTTCCTCAAAACTTTATGTGGTGTGTTAAGGATTAAGGTAGTATAAATCTCTAGAAGGGTTCGCTCTATCGTATGATCTACCTTAACGCTCCGAACAAAGTAATTATCGTACATATGCTCTCTTGTCATACGCATATCCATTTGCATTATCCTGGATCGCTTTAGTGTTCTTGTGATTCCGTTATAGCTCTATGGTCAACGCCAAGACGTTGAGCAAGCGTTCTAGATCGTTCAACTACTTTTCGTAATATCTTTAAACGAATACCTGGGGGAATCTATAAGCTCGTTAAATAGTATAGGCAAGCGGTCATTGATTCTTTTATATTCATCTAACATGTAGGGCCTCCAGTGATTGCTAAAGAAGTTTCATATATTAATAGTAGAGCCAAAGAGTGATGTCCGCAATATGTATCCATAAAAAAAAGCCTATTAACGAACTAGGTTCTTGAATTAACTCTATTTAATTAAAAAAAAGAGAAATCAAACAATTCAACCTAAATTCTTATTTTTCCATTCGTCAAAAAATTTCTTAAAGTGTTTTATTTCATTTAAAGTAATTAAAATTAAGAATAGCATTATAAAGGTGACAATTTTCCTGTAAAATACGAAAGAAGAGCAATTACACCCATCCAAAGTTAAACAACACATACATAGTTTTCAATGAAAAAAGCCTAGCTAATGATAACTAGGCTTCAATATTAAATAGACTTATATTCTTCTTCTATTGCTAAACACTTCACTATTAAATACGACTTCATAAGCATTTTCTGCATTCCCTAAGCTCTTAGTTAGATCATTTACCATAAATTTAAGGAAACCATCTTTATCTACGAACTTTTTCATTTTTTCTAGATCATAATGAATATCAAAAGCTAGTTTTATAATTAGGTTTTTGTTATAAGAAGTATACATATTAGCATCTTCTTCATTAAACAATGTGGCTTTTGCAACATCTTGTACCCTGTATATACTTCCTTTTATAATAAATTGTTCTTTCTTAGTTACCTCTGTCGTATTAGCATCAATTAATACATATCTTTTCATTTTATTCTCCTCTATCGTTACTATTTTCAGATCACTAAAGTAAATTGGCCATTATCTTGCTCAACTAGCGGGTCCTCAAATTTTAGGTAGCAATCCTATACCAACAATGTACTTGGACTTCATTACATCCTTGTTTAATTATATCCATAGGGTGATTCTGAGTCTGATTCATCAAAAAACTGATAGCGACTTCACTTCTTCTCATTTTTAGATGATAAATAATTGTTTTCATTTATTTAATGCCATTAAAAAAATGCGTAGAGTTATTTTTTCAATCTTTTCTGCCAATTAAATTTTAAACCTATTATTTTTGAGATTATGTTTGAAAATTTTATCTAGGTGAATCAATAATTTCATAAACTTGAGCCCTACGGCTTAAGGATTCAAAACATTAAAAAAGGAGTACCTCCCCAAATGTCGAAATGAGCAAGTTACCACACCAACTCTTAGACTGGAGGAAGTCTCCCTTTGCCTTTTTATTCGACAAGGTTAGGACTATAAAACGATACGGTGCAAGTAAGATGAGTGTGAATTTTGTACCTTTTAAATATTTAGTAATTATGATATTCTCAAATTGTTGAGATTTCAGTTAATTTAACTCCTCATCGGGCAGTAACTTGAAACAATAATTATTGCTTAATTAAAAGGTGAAACAAGATAAGAAATTCTATCGTAAATAGTTTATGAACTGGAAGGGGAAAAAAATTTTGCGATTTTTTTTTATTGTCGGCGTAGTGGGTATTATTATTTCTGGTATTTTTATTGGAGCTTGGACAAATGGTCAACAACAAAGAGCAAATTTTCATTCTGAGACAGAAGTACATAGAAACTTTAGAACCAAAATAGCATTGATTTCTGCTATGGTAGGTCTAATATCTTTAGGGATTGCTGGAATTATTTATATTCTATGACAATTGGTTGGACATTTTAGGTGCGTTATTTTAATAATAAACAAAGAGATGTTTTTATAATTTACTTATTATTTAGCTTCTTAGAAAGGTGAATCTAACCTGTGTAATGAGGAAATTTTAAACAATCTTAGGTTACAATAAATCAAAGTTCATGCTTTGGAGTTATTGTAGCCTAATTTTCTTGTATTTTCAGATTTTATATAGCATGTTCGATATTCTTATAATACTCCATGTTAATTCAAGAGTTTACCTGCATTGCAATACCGAAACCCTTTTGTTGATAATTGGAAATGATAGATTTAAAACTTCGTTTCCCTTCTATCTTCACCTCTAGAAACACTCTAATAATCTTTAATCTTGAAGTTCAGTAACTTGTTAACACTCTTCCTTGAAGATCGAGGATAACCTCTCAGAACATGCTCCTGTGTATTATTTTCTATAACGTTATACTCCCAGTTTTCTATAATTTTCGTGACATTATTCTTATTTTGATTGTCAATAAAACCTTTTGCCAAAATTTACGTAAATATTAATAAGGAATAAACTCCGTTGGAACCCATTCATTTCGATTATCAATTGCTCCTTCAGTAACTAGAGCATGGACATGGGATTAAACCTCATATCCCTTCCAAAAGTATGAATAACCTTATAACACTACTTGTAAATCTCTTATCTTACTCTTTCTCTGAAAGTAAAATTGAAAAACTTGAGCTACTTCCTTACTAAGTTCATTTAGTTTTTTCGGTCATCAAAGACTATCTAGCGAGTTTCCTTTGGGATTGTGAAAACCATATGATAATGAGGAACATTTAATATTGTTTCTGTTGCTGTTCCGACGAAATTGTCGATGTAATTTTTTTCGAATTTATGACTAAAACGACTCTTTCTGTTTAAAACAGACAAATTTTGGAGGTGGATTTCAAACACAACCTAAGCATTTATACTTAGCATTACCTACATCACTCTTTCCACAACGATTAGCCTTTTGAACGGTTTCTTTTTATTGTGATCACTAAAAGTACCGGATAGATTTCCGAATTCATAGTCCAATAACCATCGAAATCATCATTTGAAATTTATTTATAAAATACGAACATTATACCGAACAATTACCGACAAAACGATATTGGTAAACAACAAAAAAGATCAGTTAAGCATACTTAACTGATCTAACAGTTGTACAAACGTATTCTACTGAATAGGTTTGTACATACGAAAGAATATAAACATTATTTATTATAACTTTTCAAAAAATCAAAAAGGCTAGCTTCACTATAAGTTTTATAGACTATTTCTTTATTATTAAATACAACGTACGCTGGTTTATTTTTTAAACCTAAATCATATTTGTCATCTTTAATATCTAATGTAGTTGACTGATATACTTTTGTAATTAGTTTTTCTATTCCTTGTGCTTCAATCTCTTCAATGGAAGAGTTGTTTAGACTATAATCAACTATTAAAATTGATAAAGTATCTTCATCATCTGAAAGAAAATTTTTATATCCTTTTTCTGAACCATTCGCACATGCTGATAAGAGTAAAATAACACTAAAAAAGGTTAACAGTATTCTCATATATGTCCTCAATTCAAAAGATAATAATAATGTACTACTTATCTATTTCAGAATATATTTTTAATAAAAAGATTCTAAGGTATAAATAAATGTAAACTTAACTTCAAACATTCTTTATAGAATGCGACAAGATACTGATAAAGAGTATGAAGTTCCGTTTATTACCGCTGTTGAAGTTGAGGTTGCACCGACCCAACCTTCCCAAACAGGATACCAACTATCAGGAGCATCAAATCTTTGGTTACTATTGCTTGATGGGTACACAGTTTTTATTTCAGTACTGTTATATTTATCCCCCCAATGTGATTTTCCTCTTTGCTCCATTTTTAGTTTTCTATTGGAGACAAATGAACCAGAACCAGTTGTCCACCAGGTTTCTACATAATTCATGTCCACACTATCAACCATGTTTGGATATGTATCAACATGCCAATAAACTCTAACGTAGCCCTTTTACATTCCCCACCCATTTCTCTGCAGTTTGTCCTTCTGTAGGGGATGAGGCATATGCTTTTGAAGGAAACTGAAATAAACCTATAAAGTGAGTAACAATTCCATCCCAAAAACCAAGAGTATCAGTACTAACAACGTTGTCAGAGAGCGTTGATTGGTCCACATTCACTTCTGCAATGGTTACAAACTCAGAAACAAGTTTATCCTGGTTCTTTTCATCTTTAACTTTTTTTACTTCTAAGAGCTGAGTTGCTTGTTTATTAAGTACCTTTGAAACTTTACCACTATTATTTTCTTTTAATTCTCCTTCAATAATTCCTTTAGGAATTTTAATTTCATGTCCTTCTACTATGAATGTATCTTTCTTGTTTTTAGCAAAGAAATTTTCTGTATTATTTATTTCCTCTTCCTTAAATAGAACCTTTTCAACTTTATTTGTTTGAGCTCCCACTTTGTTATCAAGTCCAATGTTAGTAAAAGGAACCAAAAATAATAAACAAAAAATAGAAAGAACTTTTATTAACTTATTCATGACTTCTATCCCTTCGGTTTAATGAAACTTTAATAGACTAATATTAGAGAATCAGCAATTTTATATTTATTTTATGGAATTACGAACCGGTTCTTCAAAAATATACCATAATATGAATTAGATTGAAATGTTTTTTTGATATTTAATAACTTTTCTTATTCGATCTTTTTCTTTTCCATTCTTTAGATAGAGGGAGTCTCTCTTTTAAAGGAAAAAAAGTCTTCTTAAACACTTAAAAACAACGAAGAAAAAGTGAACAAGGCAAATTCAAGTGCTGAATATATATACTTAGATTAACCTTTAGCAGAACAATTATAAGAATGCCTGAGTAATTTCCCTGTTTAATCAGATAAAGGAACATTACTCAACCAACAGGATTTTATTTTCTCTAATCAATCGGATGGGCGTTTTTCATCAGAACTAGATAATTGTTCCCTCATTGTTTTCTGGATCATTTGCACTCTGTTTTTTATGTTCTTTAAGGATGGGTATGTTCCCAACTTCATTAACCTTTGCATAATAATCGCAGCGTTTGGGATTTCTTCAAATAAAGATCTATCGGTTCGAGAACAAAGCTTACAACGCTTTAATTCAAAATTCACACCATCCACATTAAAATTACAATTTTCACAACTCTTATTCATTTTTTTCCTCCCAATATGCTCCCGATCTAGTATAGGGAGCATAGAATGATTTGACTCCCACTAGAAAGGGTTATATTGAGATTTATTTTGTTTTTTTAGGGAAACATTTATAGCAAATAACATCAGGATCATTTACTTTCCCGCAATAACCACAAGGTTCTAATTTTAAGTAACTTTTAATTAGATAAGTAATATCAATAAATGTTTGTGATTTAGTCATCTTCATTGAGCCACGGTTACCTTTGATGATTGACGAATGGTTGCATTCAAGATTGAAATATTCTTAGCATCCTTGTATGCAACCTCAATACAAATACAACCTGCACTACCGCAAAACTCTAACTGATAAACATAACCTAATTTTCGATCTAAACGAATAAAATCACCGTTTTCCTTAATCATTTTGAACAATCTTTCTTTCATCAACGAAGTACGAAATATTTCGTTTATGTTGTTTAATAACATATGAATCTCTCCCTGTTTATGCATAATGTTTTACAGTGTTTAATAAATCAGTACTATGAATTAATATCTGATTTCCATAACGTAAGTTTAATAGTTGCTGCGCATGCGCTTCATCAACTGCAGAAGTAATAAATGAAATTCTTCTGTTGCTGTAACGTGTCATGCTAAATAGGTGTTTATACAGTCTTTTTTCAGGTAGAGTATTACCATCAAAAAATTCATATTGAGGTAATAAAGAAGTGACTATACTTGTTTTAATTCTGGTAGGAGCTTCAAATGGATTCCTTCCAGTAATAATTAAGTAAGCTGGGTAACCTAAAAGTAACTGAAAAATAAACGCATTACCCTGCGCAACAATTTCATCGTTTCTTAGTACAAATCCATCACCAATGGTGTATTTTGAGTTTTTAGTATGGAAATCTACGATCATACCGCTACACCTTCTTGATGGAATGAAAAAAGATCGAAATCATTAGGTAATAATTCATCCCTTAATGTTTCAATCTCTTTTAGACACTCTATTAATTTTAGTTGTTTGCCTTTGGTAGTTCGGATCTGTAGCTGTAAAGAATCATTTACGACTACACAATTAACTCTCCCTTTTTGAAATAGTCCCCTGATATCTAAAGTTTGGAATGACATCCTTCTATTAAGGTCATTTATCCAATCAGTAGACTTCATTTTTGAATGTGATAGTTCATATTCAATTCCTATAATTCTAGGAGATAACCAACCTAGAGAAGAATCAAACAGATAAATCCCACCATCAATAGCACCGTTAAAATAAACACGATATCCCTTAGATGAATCCCTTGATTGGTTTTTGAAAGGCTCAATGCGAAAAACATGGCCGTCAACATACCACTCATATCCATCTTTCTTTGCAACAAAGCGCAATCCTTTAAGAGCCTTTTCTAAATCTTCTGGAGTAATTGATGCAAAACATGTAAGTTTAAACATGGCAATCCTCTTCATGTACTTGTTCAAGACATAGGTCAGAACAATATTTTTTTCCCCTTAGAAGGATCATTAACTCACAATAACCCAAACATATACTACAATCTAAATTCATCAAAAAACACCCTTTCTTAAAGTCTAGTAACCTTATAACTCCACCCATAAAGAACACCTAATTAAACTTGCTACACCTCCTAAACAACGCAAAAAAGAGCCTTTAGGCGTGGTTTCATAAAGAAAAAACCAGCCCAAAGGCTCTGAACGTTTAATGTAATCCCGCTAACTCATGAAGAGTTGCTAACAAAATAAAAACAAAAATAAAATACAATTAAAGTGTATCATAGTGTGTATAATTTGAAAACAAAAAAAGCGATGGGCTCTCCATCACTTAAGACTTGTATATATAGTATTAGTTAATTATTTTAATAACATCCTCTGAGATAGCAAATAAATCTTCATTATAAGTTGATAGAAGGTATTGGAGCTGCTCAAGACTAATTTTGTATCCTTCTTTAATTATACCTAGTTCTGACAAGTTTTCTACAAACGAGTGTGGGTAATTACTAAAGGATAATTCCCTTGAATCAGATGCAAGTATCTCATTTCCCTTTTGCACTTCTGTCCCCTGAACCATTGTAGATTCTTCCATCAAAGCTACTAGCTCTACAAAAAGATCTCCATCAACAACAAAAAAAGTTCTACGGAAGAAATACTCCTTTTTGCTAGATACATGTATGCTATTTAATTCTAGTTCACACTTAGCTTTTAATGGTTCATTTTGTTGCATAAAAACACCCCACAAGTATATATCTATATTCTTCGTATTTATAATTAGTTTTTTAATGGTACAACACTAGTTTAGATCATATTAATATAAATAAAATACGAATATTGTAGAATCCCATAATTTATTTTAAAAAAAGTGAAAAGTAATACTAATTTATATTTCCACTAATTATTAATATAACCTCTTTTTTTAGTAATTAAACATTTATTAAAGAATGATACACAAAAAAGCCTAATATTTTAAAAATATTTAGGCCGGTTGCACTAGTTGCTCCAGAATATTTAAGTGCCCACATAAGAATATTCCTTCATTGCATTCCAAATTCACAAAAAAATTTAATCAAAATCTAATAGACTACCCATCCTGACACCTAACGCTTTAGCAAGGGCATAGATGTTTTCTAAGGATAAATTACGTTGGCCCCTTTCTACATCACTAATATACGTTCGGTGTAATCCTGTTATATCTCCAAGTTCTTCTTGAGATATGTTTCTGATCATTCGATAATGTCTGACTTTTAATCCAAACTGCTTTTTCACATCAATTGTACCCTTCATCATAGTAATTATTTTACTTTCAATTCCTTCTGACTTCTACAGACTATAAGTTACATTTTGGAAAAACAATACATATACTTATAATTATTCCCTAATTATAGTTATATTTCCCTAATTATAAATAAGGTCTGATTAACGTATTAATTAATGTTAAGCACGAAATAAGGGTATAAAGATCTACTTTTGGTAATTGTACCATAATTTTCTATATTGATTTTAGAAATTTCAGCAATTGTTGCTTTAAAATAAAGTTTGATCAAACTGATGCTAATAACCTTGATATAAAAGCAAATAAAAAGAGTATGTTTTGAAAAAAGATTAATCAAAACATGCTCTTATAGTATTTTATCGGTTTATTTTTTTATAAAAAACTTTGATCATTTTCTACCTTTAATCTTCAACAATCGCGCCTTTTCGTTGAGTAAGGCTTTTTACTTATATGATTGCCATACTCCTCCTGAACCAATTGTAAAGCCACATTTTTTATAAAAGTTCTTTTTATTTTCCTCATATGTAACTGTTACAATTCCTAATCCAAAACGTTCAGACTCTCTTAATAATTCCTTTACCAACTTAACTCCAATTCCTTTCCCTTGGTACTTAGGATGAACCATTATATCTTCCATATAACCGTGTTCTAAGCCCATTCCACAAACATAACCAAAAGCAATTAGTTTATTATTTTTATCTCTTACCCCAGCCCAGAAATTACAACGCTCAAACAAAGTCGGGAAATCTGTATCTCGTCTACCCCAACCAACAAGTTCTCTTAATTCTGGCACTTCATTATTAGATATTGGAATGTTAATAATCACTTTATAGTTCATTTTTATTCCTCTCTTCATTCACCTACAATAGAACTCTATCTATGCTAGTTTCTATATGGTTAAGTCTTACTCCTTCTTCTACAAAGGTTTTATAAATGATTAAATACCAAGAAAAATGGACTGCTTAAACAGTCCATCGTTGTTCAATTATTGTTTGCAATAGGTAAGCGTTTGATGTTATCTCCAGCTTTCCCCTGCTCCGCACGAAGCATGCTAGTTTCCCAGCACTTCGCGTTCCATCTAACGAAATGTACTAGATCATAAGTTCCTCGTTACTCATAGATTGGAAATTAAATCCGTTCAAGTTCACACTTTTCACGGTACTTGTTGATCTTATCAACCATAATCTTGGTGATACCAAGTCTATTTATGAGAACGTTAATCGCCTCTTTGTCTGTATGATGGATCAATTTGTGCACCTCCTTGTGGAGGATTCGTAAATTGTGAAATGTATCGGTTCCTCCCAGGTGCAACGGGATATAATGGTGACAGTGTACTTCAAGGGCAGACAAATCGATGCCTGTAATTTCACATTTCCCCATTTTCATACTGTACCGACTTATCCGATTATCCATATATTCGACACTTCGGTTCGGGATCCTCGATTTCATGAGAAAGCCAATCTCTCGTTCGATATCTGGACGAATCTTCTGGTGTATTCGCTCTCTTCCTTCCACTGTATAAGGTATAAGCTTTGGACTAAAATTCATTGTATTTACCGTTTTTACATCGGCCAGAGGAAACAAACAGATACACATTGGCAATTTTGAACGTTTTAAAACCCAAGCTGTACAATTTTTTATATGTTGGCGGTGGGTTGGCTGGGTGTTCATATTTCCCGACTGGTTTGAGACGATTATATACGAAGGCTTGCAGATCATAGGCAAGACGTGAAAACTCTGGATTGACATGTGTTGCCCTTTTGAAATAATGATGGATGCCCGAGACAAAACTATTGAAAAGTAGCGCATTTAAGGCAGAGGGTGATGCTTTTATTCTTCGAATGTGTTCTTTGGCTTCTTTCTTGATTTTCTGCCTTTTATCAGCTTTAATACCTGTATGCGCAACTCTCTTTTTGCCCTTCTTATTTGCACGTATAGTAAAGCCTAGGAATTCGGATTCTCGTTTTCGTAGATTCACAACTTGTGATTTTTCCGGCGAAATATCGAGTTTTAAACGGGGTTTCAGGAAACATGGTTCCATCATTCCCATTCTCCGGAAGTTAATCTAGTAAACTTCCTGTATTTTCACACTGTAAAGTGTTTATTACAGAACTTGTCGCGCGCGCCCGATTGTTGAAAATAACTTATCCTTTTTATCCCTTAAGTTAAAATAAATTTTTGATTAAACGTATTATCATTCTTGGAATAAAGAATAAGATTCTCCAAGCTACTTCAAAGAAGATTGAATCACGAATTTCAATGAGTATGCTTTTTAGAATGCCTTCTTTTTTCTTTTTACTTATTTTTCCCTTTTTCATCTTAATTTTCACCTGAACTTTATATGGTTTTATAAAACTAAGGGTTATTCTTTAGATAACCAAAAAGGTACTTAGTCCTTCTTGAAGATAAGCTCCCGATTGTTGAAGATTCATTTTACTGTATACACTTTGATTTATGTTAAGTAGTAATTACAAACAGGAGTTAAATTACTCCTGTTTTCTAAACCCTATAGTTACTAACTGAAATTCTGTAATATACCTTACTTATATTTATTAACGATAACACCATTGATAATATAGTATAATATTCCTAGTAATAACTATAAATTTTAATAGAAGTGGAATAAATGAAAATACAATTTATATGCCCAACTTGCGGTAAATTAATCAGTTGATAAGGATATTTCCGGATCAAAATAGGTAATATTGGGATTCTTATTTCATACTGGAAAGGAGGATTTAATGAACTTCAAAGATTCGATTTTTGTTTTATATGACCTAGGTATTTCATTGGCTGGATTAAGTAAATTATACCGAGAAGCTAATGAAGTGCAGTTAAAGGAGATTCTAAATGGGGATTTTTTAAATGTCCAATTCTCACTCGGAGCTTTTAATGATAAGGATATTGAATTACTTTCTTCAATGGATTCTATTGATAAAAGCAAAACCTATATATCTAGTCTGTTAACCGAGTACTCGAAAAAAGAAATTCAATATTTTTCGTATTACGATGAAGAATATCCTAAATTGTTAAAAGGAATTCCATCACCTCCTTTTTTTATTTTTACAAAGGGAAATCTTAGTTTATTAAAAAATAATTTTATATGTTCAATTGTCGGTACAAGAAACCCAACAGGTCAAACATTAAAACAAATAGAACAGACTGTTTATGAACTGGTTTCTGCTGATGTAGTAATAGCAAGTGGATTAGCTTTAGGAACTGATATTCATGCACATAGAAGTACGTTGAAAAACAAGGGAAAAACAATAGCTGTACTTCCTTCACCTATAGATAATATAACTCCTACAAGTCATAAGTCTGACGCAAACGAGATAATAGAGAAAAATGGTCTTCTAATCAGCGAGTTCTATAAGAATGAAGCATATTTTAAGAAAACTAATTATATTAATCGCAACAGAATCATTTCTGGTTTAAGTAATGCGGTATTAATAGCAGAGTGTTCTGAGAAAAGTGGTACCATGCATACTGCACGATTTGCATATAAACAAAATAGACCACTATATTGTTTTAATAATGAATCTACTGGTGTTCGAAAAATTCTTGATAGTAATAACGCAAGGGTTTATAGGAACATAAATGATTTACCTGTCTAATTATTTCTGCTTATAAAGGGGCGGTATTCCTGTGGAAAAGTATGTAGTGTTAACTAGACTTACAGTTTTTGATGAAAATTTTGAGATGTATGAGGGTATATATGAACTTTTATGTTCCTTAAATGAAGACGGTCATAATCTAATTGTAATTTCGCATGATCAACACAGTCTTATTATTATGAAGAAAATCTTTCGAGAAACATTTAATTTTGAAATTAGTTGTGTATTTCGTAGAGATATTAGAGAAAACATCGATGAATCAAATGCAAAGGATTATATTTTAATTGGGAGCAGTGACGATGATTTAATTTTAGCTGCTAATAAAAGAATATTAATTATCAACCCAGGATGGAGTATTAAACAAGATGAGAAGCCAGCACGCTATGGAATTACACTTGAAAGACCTAACCAGTTATTTGAAGCAATTAGACTGATTGCAAATCAAAATAGATGGTACTTCAAATTAGATGTTGGAAAGAATGCTACTGTTTTAGCGTTAACTTCTGCTAATACGATGAATCGAGATGTTCGATACTCAGAACGTGAAATTTTAGATGGATTCGAAAACCTACTAAAATCTGGGGATAGAAAGTATATCAATACTCTATATTTCCACTTAATTTCTGGAGTCATGAAAAGCTCAGAATTACGTAATGTAGAATTGTGGGGAACATTCCCATCTTCAAGTTCTTCAATTAATGAAGAGTTAGAAGAACTAAAAGAAAGATGTCGTTATTTAACAGGAAGAAGAATGACGCAGCCTTTATTTATTAGACATACTCCTGCAGAAAAAAGTCACTATACAGTTCATGCTACCCGACTTAGTCAAGGTTGTACAAAACACTTCGACTCGATAATATTAAATCCATACTACAATTCTAGCAGGATTCGAGGTAAAGTAGTTTGTGTGATTGATGACTATCTTACAAATGGTATATCGTTTGAAACAGCTAGAAATTTATTATTACAAGCTGGTGCAAGTAAAGTAATCTTATTAGCGTTAGGTCGATATAAAAGAGGTGCTGGGGGAATCTATCAACACGAAGTATATAATTTAACAGGTAGAATCAATAGGGCTGGTTATAATTATCAACTTGTTTCTAGAAATAATCTAGTTGGAACATATGACCCGGGAGCAAGAGATGAAGTAAGTCGGATTTATGAAATTTTAAACGATTAGTTGTTGACAATATAAAGTGCCTGTTTATTATAAGGTTCTTTTTCCATTTAAAGGTAGATTGAAGGAGAATTAAGAAATGCCCGAAGTAAAAGACTGGATCACCTACGTTTTGACAGCCGTTAGCATACTTGTGACAGCATGGTTTAGCTTTCGGGTGTTAAAAGCTACTGAAGCGACGAATGAGGTTACGAAAGCGACACTTTATTTAAGTAAGGAAATAGCTTTAAGGGAAGAAATGAGAAAAAAGGAATTTAATAAGATTATGAGAAAGCAATATATCTTAAAAATTCTAAAGGAATCAAAATTAGCTCATGATGCTTTAGTAGATACAGATTCTCGTAATATTTATAATAATTTAAAGAATGCACCAAAGAGTTTAAGTGTAGATATTCAGGAATTAGCAAGTTATTTCGAATACGAGGAGATAGAAAAAATAAAAAGAGCTTGGAATACATATAGTTATTACCTAGATAATTATTATAAAGAAGAAGGATATTCGGGGAACGGTATGAATTTATTACCTACTCATGCAGGTTCCGTTATAAGTGAATTTCATTTTTTGATGGAGTATTTGAAAAACTTATCTACGGATTAAATTAAAAGTCGCTCACGGAGTGACTTTTAATTTAAAGAAAGAAAAAACAGTCAAACGGCGTCTCCTCTGCGTACCTTCTCCTGTTGTGTACTTTTACGAACGGATAAAGAACACCTTTCTTGAACAACCCTAATCGAACAATTTCATGCCTGTATTTCCTAAACTCTAAACTGTTTTAAAAGGGTATACTCAAAATGAACACACTCTTCAATAGCAGCTGTTCGACAAACTTCAAGTTCTTAGCTAATTCATCTAATAAACACATCGATTTACTTTATCTTCAAGGTTTTTCATCCTTAAACATTTTCAGATTGATTAACATTAATACAATCTTAAGGTTAATATTGATCATTACTCTACATTAAGGCTTATCTTTCATTAAGTTCCTCTTGCTGTTGAAAATAAAAAAGGCTTTACTTCTTATTAAAGAAAAGCGCCCGTTCGTTGAAGATCGACAATATTATTAAAGGCTGTTGAAGCCTGCTCATGCTTATTGAACTACCGTTAGTTTAATATTTCACTTTTGGAAATCTGCCATCTTCCAGTTCTACCTAATAAACCGTGTCCATAAACATATTAATTTTCTCCTTTGTAAGGATCAGTTTAATCATAAAACTTTTCAAGTGCTTTTTATTTAAGGACTATTCTGGAATTTGCAAAACAGCATAGGTAATCGGAAAAATGTTTATAGGTGGATAAATCTTACCTTTTTGGTTAAAAGTATAGGTGCAATTGATACTAATAAAAAAATCAAGGAGATGCTATAAAATGGATAATCATACTCTCGCTAACCTAGCAAAGTCAGTTATGTCTTATAAAGTACTTCTTACCGAGGTAACTCCAATGAAGGGAATGGAGCCCCAAAAACTTGCTACATCATTAGGACTAGCATCTTACCCATTAAACTCGGATATGTCATCTAAAGTATACCGAGTGGTAGGGATTGATGGTCAACATCTAGATTGTCAAAGCACAAAGCTCATTGCCACCTCTCTTCACCCAGAACCAACAGAATTAAAGTGTGAGAATGAAAAAGTATTTTCTCTCCTGATTCCAAAATCAGACAACGTACCGTTTGTTGAGCTTTCCTGGCACCATTCACTACTGCAAAGAATTACTCATGGAAACGTAGGATCTCTAGTAGATTATACCGAGTATAATAAGATCATAAACAGGAGATCCAATGTTTATACAGATGTCTGGTTAGAGTACGAATCGCGTAACGTAGGCAATAAGCATGAATTCATAGCTGACCAAATACTTGGGAACGAGACACATACTAAACTCTTGGATACCTTCAGCCCACAGATTCATAGAGTCCAACTCAGATATGACATAAACGGTGTAGAACATAAAAGTAGAATTTGGGTTCATCCCGAATATTTCCCAAATTTGATTTGGGAAAACACACCAGAAGAAGGATTTGCCCCAAAAGGCGGTATTAGGATCGATTAAAATACCTCCAGAAAGGGGATAAGAAGTATCATACTTTCATTAGGATGATCGATTTGATCTTCACTTTGAATCACTACTTAATACATGGACAATGATTGTTTTGTTAATTAAATCGCGCATTACTTCATACAAAGGGTGCGCGTTCTTCCACTTTACTCCCCTATAGCAAATAAGCCTTATTCATACGAATAGGTAAGGGTTTGACGTTATCGCTCCCTTTTCCCTTCGTTCACACCGTACATGAAACTTTCATCTCATACGGCGTTCTAACTAATCC
>NZ_JBHLVO010000021.1:0-83237 GCF_042433335.1 Metabacillus herbersteinensis | reverse complement strand
AGCATCATTCATCACCTCAAGATTTTTATTACTTCTATTTTAATACAAAAAAGACTGTAGGCAAACTCGATAAAATCGAGTTTGTCTACAGTCTGAGGTTCTCACATTACATAATGTGAGAATCTTTTTACTTTTTATGCTCATTGTTTTTAATACCATCCCAGCTTTCCATTAATCCTATTCTTCCTTCCTCTTATCAAAGCGCCCTGTGTATTTAATCTTACGTTTTAATTGCGTACCTCTCTAAAAAGTAGCTTATTTACTAACATAGCTAAAATTGTAAAGGTAAGCTGCATTAAGATAAACTCCACAGTTTGTGAAACAACAAACCCACTCACCAACAGAATTCCTGTTCCTATAAGAAGTACTAAGAATAATCCGCTTTTCACAAAGAAATTTTTAAGTACCGAGATACCTGTGTAAAAAAAGCATGAGACGATAAAGAAAACATCATTTATTGCAGTTAGATTACGGCTTTCTAAATCAAACCACTTTATATCAAAATGGTAAAAGGGACAAAGTACGACTATTAAAAATGTAATGGTTGTGATAATCGTCAAATTCACAAAAAACATCGTCACAAATTCAATCCACTTGCCACCTCGCTTGATAAAAAGATACCAAATTTTGGTGATCAAGAAGGCGAGTGGCACTAACAGTGTTGTATAGTAGGCCTTCCACCAGATATGCTCGTATATATCAATATGTAAATAAAAGAGTTCCACTCCAGTTAAAAATAAGCTTCCCACAAGAATGGATCGAATTCCTAACCGGTAAATGGTAATAAAAGAGGCCATAATAGGAACGGTAAGTCCCTGACTAAAAATAGACCCAATCGTACTATCATAAAAAGGATCAGCTACGATTTCTGGTTTATATAAATAGCAGTTGAAGAAAACAAAGACGATTAGTTCAAATAAATAGCATATTCCCGCGCTAAAAAGCCAGAGAATAACGAAGTCTTTTCGACCTTTCCGACATCCTAGAACAAACAGGATCAGAGAAAAACCTAATAAGATCAAGTACCAGATGATATTCGGCATATTTATCTCCTAAAAAACAATAAGTTAGTATCATTTTATACAATTGAAACCATAAGTATTCTGACAGAATTCGACTTTCTCAGGTTTAGATTCTACTTTTAACAGTTCGGAACGTATTACTTTTGGAAAAAAAGGTGAAAAATCGCATCCTGCTCTAAGAATCTCGACCAACTAGAATGACTGAAACAAAACATGTTAAAACTTGAAATAGCACCCTAACTGTTTTATAGTGTTTAATGGAATTGACTAGTTGGTCAAGACAAAATAAAGATGAAAATTAGATACATAATATAGAGTTTTTTTAGTGACAGTTCGACCGAAGGAAGTTACTGGCACTAAAGAACGTGATAGATCAGAGGGGAGTCAATACACTGTGAAAATAAGTCAGTTTTCGATTAAAAGACCGATCTTTACCCTAGTTACAATGGCACTTATTTTAATAATGGGTGTTGTTTCAGTCTTAAACATCCCATTAAAACTAATTCCGGAAATTAACCCTCCTGTTGGAGTTGTTGTCACAAACTATCAAGGGGCCAGTCCGAACGAAGTAGTGGAAAAGGTTTCTAAGCCGCTTGAAGAATCTCTGTCAACGGTTCAAGGGTTAGACACAATTACGTCAAGATCACAGGAAAATGCGAGTCTGATTCTCATGCAATTTTCTTGGACAACGAGCATTGATGAAGTCCAAGATGAAATTCAGAGTAAAATGACACAAGCGCCATTACCAGATGACGCTGATAGCCCACGGTTTTTAAAATTTGATCCTGCGCAGTTTCCAATCATTCAGCTGTCATTAACGTCTAGTGAAAACGAAGAGCGTTTGCAAGAGCTGGCAGAAGAACTAGAAGGAGAGCTAAACAAGACGGAAGGTGTTGCAAGTGTTAACCTTTCTGGAATTGAAACAGATGAAGTAAGAGTTGAGTTAAATCAGGAAAAATTAAAAGAAAATATAGTCAGCCAAGCGGAAGTTGTTGATGTGATCCGTGCAAACTCTGTGACAACTCCGGGAGATATTGTTGTCACAGAAGGAAAGCAGTTAACAACGCGAGTCGTCAGCACGATTGATTCTGTTGATATTTTAAAGAATTTAGTAATCACTAAAAATCAAGATAACGGTGAAGACATTAAGCTCAGTGATGTGGCCACTGTCGCCATTTCGCCTCAGGAATCTTTTACAATTACGAGAGCAAATCAACAGCCCTCGCTTTTAGTTAGTGTACTTCAACAATCGAATGCGAATACGGCTGCTGTGTCAACGGCATTCCAAGAGAATCTGGAAGAACTTTTAGGTACTGAAAAATATGAAACCATAGATGCAGAAGTGATCTTTGATCAAGGGGAGTACGTTGACCAAGCAATTGGCAACATGTTGGACACGTTAATCATCGGCGGACTTCTCGCCATGGTGATATTGTTCTTATTTTTACGTAATGTAAAAAGTCCACTTATTATCGGGATTGCGATTCCTTACTCGGTTATCGTGACGTTTGTTTTAATGTACTTTTCTAATTTTACCCTTAACATTATGACACTTGGCGGATTGGCATTAGGAATTGGGATGCTCGTAGATAACGCAATCGTCGTAATTGAAAACATTTACCGTCATTTATCAATGGGAAAAAATCCGAAAGAAGCTGCCTATCAAGGGGCAAAGGAAATGGGCCCAGCTATTATTGCTTCAACTTTAACGACGGTTGCCGTATTCCTACCCGTTGTCTTTATATCAGGAATTATCGGCGAATTATTTAAAGAATTTGCACTTACCATAGCCTTCAGTTTACTTGCTTCATTATTTGTGGCGTTAACGATCGTACCAATGCTAGCAAGTCGATTGTTAACCAAGCCGGTTGAAAATACTGAGAGACTGCGCCGCGAATCTTCGGTCATGCAGTCGTTAGACAGATCCATTAAGTGGTCATTAAATAACCGAGCACTAGTGCTAGTGTTAACACTGCTTCTCTTCATTGGAAGCATATTTGGACTAACAAAGGTAGGCTCTGTTTTCCTACCAAATACAGACGAAGGTTTTTTCACGATTAATCTTCAGCTTGAAAGTGGAACAGCATTGTCAGAAACAAGCAAGGTAGTTGATCAACTCGAACAAAAGCTCGAAGATGAACAAGGGGTCGAGCTTTATGTAAGTCTGATTGGCTCAACGCAGGAAGAATCTTTTAGAGGCACAGGAAGTACAAATGAAGCTGAAATTTACGTAAAAATGGTCAATGTCGAACAACGAGATTACACCACATTTGATTATATCGATGATGTCAAAAAAGACTTCGAGCAATTGGCACAATCAACAAATAAAACGGCAGAAGTATCCTTTGGCACACAATCATCGACCGGATCAACGCCAAACACATTAACATTTAACGTGAAAGATACCGATGAAAATAGGTTAGAAGAAACAGTTGCGAAAATCAACAAAGCCCTTGTTGACCTAGATGATGTCACAGAGGTTACAAACGATATAAGCGAAACAATCGAAGAAATTCAAATTGAAGTAAATCGTGAAAAAGCACTTGAACAAGGATTGACTCCCGCTCAAATTGGCATGGTTGTAAATGATGTTACAAGAGGAACAGATGCTGTTCAAATGACCAACGAAGAAAACAATGAAATTTACATGGTATCAGTTGGCTATTCAAATGAGGCAACCGAAAGTATCGATTCACTAAAGCAATTATTAATTAAAAAACCGGATGGATCGTTTGTCGAACTTGGTGATGTAACAACGATTGAAGTAGGGGAAGGGCCAACTTCAATTGAACGAATTGACAAGCAAAGCGCCGTTCAGTTTACTTTGAAATACAAAAATACAACTAATTTAGGTGACATATCAGAAAAAGTAGATGAAGAAATTGAAGATCTAGAGCTACCAGAGGAAACCGACATCTCGTTTAGTGGGGACCGAGACCTACTAGAGTCTTCGATTGATGACATGGTTCTTGCGCTAACGTTAGCGATTGTTTTCATTTATATTGTGATGGCGGCACAATTTGAATCATTAAAATATCCGTTTGTTATCATGTTCACGGTTCCGCTCATGATGATCGGAGTAGCAGCGGCTCTTTTGGCGACAAATTCATCAATCAGCTTAACAGTTGTCATTGGTATCATTGTTCTAGCTGGAATTGTCGTAAACAACGCAATTGTCCTTGTTGATTATGTGAACCAAAAGAAAGAGGAAGGCTACAAAACATATGATGCATTAGTTGAATCTGTAAAAGTTCGTTTGCGTCCAATCCTAATGACTGCATTGACGACAATTCTAGGCTTGCTGCCACTCGCATTAGGACTTGGCGAAGGAACCGAAATTAATCAACCAATGGGAATAACCGTGGTCGGAGGCTTGATTTCAAGTACATTCTTAACTCTGTTTATCATCCCAATTCTATATAGCTTGTTTGACAAAGAAACGCGTAGAATGAACCGGAAATACGTCACTCCAGACGGCCAACTCATCCCAGCTTACTTGTTAGAAGATCGGATTGTAAACGAAAGACTAGAAGAGCCAGAAAGAGAAAAAGAGTTACCAGAGCCACTACTAGACAATGAACAAACCAATAATCGCCAAGAGCTAGACAAATCAAAATACGAAAAAGCTGACATGGTGCAGATGCTCGAGCAGATTTTGCATATTGTGAAGGATGAGAAAGAGGATAAGAAGTAAGAAGAGTTTTAGTTATATAATAAAAAGACGATGAACAGTGTGGATTTCTTTAGGGGGGGGTAGCACTGTTTTTTAAAACCTGCTATTTACAATGAAAAAAGCATAATTTCGAAACTAACTCTTTAAATCAAAAATTTGAGATTTTAAAGGAAAAGTAAACGAATTCATCGAAATATACTCTTAACTGGTTATATTCACCAAAAGTTAGGGAGTTGTAAATGTCTACAAATTCATTATGGAATGATAGAGTAAAAGAATTCTATCAAAAGATTCTTCAGTATTTTTCAATCATTGGATCAAGTGTTATTTACCCTATTTTTTACGATTCTGATTGAATGGCTGTTTATACACTGGTTTGTTTATTTCTTTTCAGCGAAGAGAATCAATAAATCTAGTTTTTTTAATAAGTTTACAACAAAGGAGAGCTAGACATGAAGGCACTACTACTTGGTATAATCTCATCTTTATTTTTTGCTGTGACGTTTATCTTAAATCGATCGATGGAGCTATCTGGTGGAAGCTGGCTTTGGAGTGCGTCCTTGCGTTATTTTTTCATGCTTCCTTTTTTAATTCTCATTGTCTTATTGAGTAAGAAAATGAATGGTCTCTGGAAAGAGATGTCGCAGCGTCCAATTGATTGGTTGATTTGGAGTTTTGTAGGTTTCGGCCTATTTTATGCGCCGATTTCTTTTGCGGGAGCTTATGGACCCGGATGGTTGGTCGCTGGGACCTGGTCGTTCACAATCATCGCTGGGACTTTGCTTGCTCCGTTATTTTATGAACGTGTTCAAACATCAACTGGAATTGTGAACGTGAGAGGGAAAATACCGATGAAACCTTTAGGTGCATCGGTTATTGTTTTGATCGGAATTGTTTTTATTCACGGTCAACATATTCAGACAATTGGTTTTTCAGATTCATTAGGTGTAATTCTTCCAATCGTAGTTGCTGCTTTTGCTTATCCATTAGGAAACCGAAAGATGATGGAACTGTGTTCAGGCAGGTTGGATATCTTTCAGCGAGTACTCGGGATGACGATTGCAAGTCTGCCACTTTGGATTGTGCTGGCGGTTTATGCACTGATAACGGTCGGTCTTCCAAGCTACAATCAAGTGGTTCAATCGTTCTTCGTTGCGGTTTGTTCAGGAGTGATTGCGACGGTTTTATTCTTCAGTGCAACAGAATTAGTCCGTCATGACCAAGAAAAGCTAGCGTCTGTTGAGGCAACACAATCAACTCAGGTCATCTTCGTTATTTTAGGTGAGTTCTTTTTTTTAGCAGCAGATCTGCCTAATTTTTTAGCGTTGACGGGGATTGGCTTGATTATTTTGGGGATGATTGTGCATAGTTATTTGTCTAGGAAGAAGGGGGAAGTGGTGGTTTTTGATCAAGGTGAGGTTAAGACCTCAGTCTGATAAATAAAATAAGCCGAAACTCAAATTCTAGTGAATTTCGGCGAAAAATATAAAGTTTTTAATTCATAAACTTAATTACAGTCTTGTTTTGTCTCTATAGAAAGTAAATCCTGAAAGAGTGGATCAAGGTCTATGTTAATACAAGAAAAAAGTGGAGATTTCATCGTATCACCGGGTATAAGTGTTGCGTGTAAGTCGTAGGTTTGATTGTTTAAAAGAAACTGATCAATGGTCTGATGAATTGGATCAACAATCCAGTATTCTTTAACACCGAAGTACGCATAGTTTTCCTTTTTCGTCGTTTTATCTCGCTTGCCTGTACTAGGAGAAAGAATCTCAACGACTAGGTCTGGTGCCCCGCTAACTTTATCATCTTGAATGATTGATAAGTTTTCATTCGTAATAAAGATAACATCAGGCTGAAATGTGTTTTTTTCGTCTAAATAAACATCGATTGGAGCGACAAGGAGTAATCCGTTTGAGTGGCAAGTGTTGTGTAGCGCAGAGAAGATCTTCGTAACAAGAACTTGATGTGTAACGGTAGGGGATGGTTTTAAGTCATAGCGGAGGCCGTTAATGATTTCATACTGTTCATCAATCAGAGCACGGCTTGGGTCAGTATTTACTTCAGAATAGGGTTCGGACTGTTCTTTTACTTGTTTAGAAATGGTTGGTCCCTTTGAGTTTTTCATGGTACAAACCTCCTTATTTTTCAAGTTAACTATATCATAATCTAGTCAGAAGAGATGTTAAAAAATGATAAATTTCAGGACATATTATTGTAACGGAGACAGCATAAGTGTAATAACCTATAATTTTTAAACAATTGCTAGAGTTAATGTTCAGGAGTTGCAGAGAAGCAGTAAAACAGGTCTATCTTTGGTTCAGGGTTCTCTATCAACGAAAATAGTATGTTTATCAACGTAAATGAACGTTCTATCGACGAAATTCCGGATTTACCGACGATTCGACATTATTCGACGCTTCAAATACGGTCACTAAAAGACCCATCAACCTATCCCGAATTCTTTATCACCTCTAAAATCGACCTCAAAACATCATCCTGTGGAGAGCTGAAGTAATTTTGAAATGGACAGCCTTGCATCTCAACGCGTTCCAGAACTCTTTCGATCGTGAAATTTGAAACATGCAAATCATCATTTACTTCTTCCCAATTAAGGGGCGCTGCGATATAGGCGCCTTCTTTTTTTCCTCGTAAGGAGTAAGGTGATATGATGGTTTTGCCTTCTGCATGTTGAATATAATCGAGATAAAGCCTGTTGCCCCGATTTTTTTTCAACCGTTCGATTGTAAAGTCATCTGGAAATGAGGTGACGAGAAATTCTGCGATAAATGCTGTGAAAACCCTCGTCTCATCATATGTAAATGCATTTTTCGAAAGGGGTATATGAATCTGCAACCCTTTGTTACCGGAGAGCTTTGGAAAGGTTACTAACCCAAATTGGTCGAAAATTTTCTTCATTTCAAGTGCCGCTTTTATTGCCAAAGGAAATACATCCCGAGAAGGTGGATCAAGGTCAAAGACAATTTCGATTGGGCTGCTTGTATCAATTGTTTGAAAGGGTAGGTGGAATTCGATCGCAAGCTGATTTCCTAGCCAAATAAGGGAGGACAAGTCATTGCAAATGATATACTCAATGTCATCATGTTTAACGGTCTGAATAAATGCGGGTGCATAATCTGGTCGGTTTTTTTGATAAAACGCTTCCCCGAACATGCCATGTGGAAAACGAATCACAGTTAGCGTGCGGTTTCTCAAAAAAGGTAGCATGTAGGGCGAAATCTGCAGCAAGTAATTAATGTACTGCTCCTTACTTAAATCTGTTGTTTCCCATAGAGGTTTGTCAGGGTGAGTGATGATGACTTCTTCTGAAATCGGTGCTATGGCAAGTTGAAGCTGCTCCCATGTGCACTCTTCCCACTGTTTATCAAATCGAAATGCAAAAAAAGAAGGTTCTCTTAGCTGACCTTTATAAAGGGAGAGAAATTGAATCTCTATGCAAATGGCTGGATCCATTTCTATGAGCTGACGTGATTCTTCGCGCATATTTTGTTTGATTGTTGTAAGCAATGCATCACGTTCTTCACTCGAAATTCCATGAGAAAAAACACCTACTGATAGGACTTGTTTGTTTTTTAAAACAGCTACATGAAAATACCCGTTCACTTTGTCATAGCCTGTGATGAAAAAAATCGCTTGTTTGTAATTTTTGATTTTAAGCCACTGCTTTGTTCGTGATCCAGCTTCCCATTTGCTTTGGAGGCGTTTTGCAATAACTCCTTCACCATCTTCGGATTTTATCTTTTTCCAAAGCTTTGAATACTCCGTTACATAGGGAACATACTGAATAAGGTCTGTATTGTGGTTGTCTACTTTTGTTGGAAGTTTCACGTTACTAAAGAGTGTTTCCAGTTCCTGTTTTCTAGCTTGTAACGGCTGGTTTACTAGAGTTTCCCCTTTGATCATAAGAAGATCAAAAGCTAAAAAGTGGCATGGTTGTTCCTTGGATGCTTGAGCAATTTTGTCTTTGCTTTTTAATCGACCACGAATTTGGATGTGTTCAAAGCTTGCAAAGTGTTGTGATTTAAGACAGGAAACTTCTCCATCAAGTGTGAGCGGGAGAAAAGGGGATAACTTTGCTTTTATCGTTTCGATATACGCAATGATTTCTGGAAATGCTTGATTAAGGTCTTTCCCATTTCGACTGATTAAATCAATAGTCGTTTCTTTTATAATTAAAATGGCACGGAATCCATCATATTTCGTCTCGTATACCCATTCAGATCCCTTTGGAACTTCTGTCGACAATGTTGGTAGCATTGGTTTCATTTAAAGTCAGCCCTTTTTGAGGTTTATAGTGTAAGTATGGATTATTTTGATGAATAGTATGAAAGGAAGATTACGATTGAGAAAAGCTGTTTTTTTAGATCGTGACAGGGTAATAAATGAAGTTCTTTCAAAACGAGTGAAATTTGTGAACAAACCTGAGCAACTGTTTTTATTAGCAGGAGTAGGGGCAGGTGTAAAGGTATTTCAATCGGTACAATCGGGGCATCCCTAGCCATTGATTCGAATCTCAGTGTCCGTAATGGAATAATAGCGTTGATAGGTTGGAGCGCATTTACGATTGCTTTAGGGTTTATAGATATAAAGTCTAAAGTTGGTTGGAGCAAAAATGGCAATTATTAGGAATTAATTCTATTTCTGATGTCTTTTATGCGGAAGTACAAAAAGACGGTACATTATATATCGATAACAAGAATGATGTACTAAATTAAATATAAATTATACTAGTTCACTCCTCCATGTTGAAGAAAACAGCTGTTCAATTTGAACAGGTGTTTTAGATTCACATTTTTTAGTGGATAATTATTTAGGTGTGCCATGAATATAACCTGGGGCAGGCTCTAACATTGGAGACTGGCCAGTAGCTACTGGATGTGCTTCATATTCAAACTGACCTAATCCATCCATTGAAGGACCTGAAGCCCAACGTCCTTCCTGACTTTCTGCACCTTCATAAAGTTATAGGCCACATCTGACTTTTCATATTGTCGATCAAATGTATTTGGTACCACTTTTCCCTCTTTCTCTTCTATTTCAGCAATAGCTGCTATCCATTGATTTTGATGCATGGTATCTCTGGCAATGAGGAACGACAGCATATCCCTGACACCATGATCATCGGTCATTTCATAAAGACGGACAACTTGAAGTCTTCCTTGAGATTCCGCATTTAGATTTGCTCTAAAATCAGCAAGAAGATTTCCACTTGCTATAGTGTAACGAGCATTCCAAGGATAACCCACACTATCATTTGGACTAGCACCTAATCCATTTACAATTGCATGTTGTGGATTCATGCCTCCCATTACACTTGCAATAATAGGATCTTTTGCAGCTTGCTCTTGATCTTCAACAGGCGCCTTATCTAATAACTGTGCGATCATTGTTGCCAACATCTCAACATGTGCGATTTCCTCTGTTCCAATATCTAAAAGCATATCACGATATTTTTGTTCTGCCCTACAGTTCCATCCTTGAAACAGGTATTGCATCATAACGGATATTTCGCCAAATTGACCACCTAATACTTCCTGTAATTTCTTGGCATAAACAGGATCGGGTCTATCTGGTATTGCTCTGTATTGTAACTCTTTAACATGAAAAAACACTCAAGCACCTCCGTGTTAGATACAATCTTATTTTTCCATGACGAAAGGCATTTATGCCCTTTATTAGAAATACCCAATTGTTGGTCCCTCTTTATAAACAGTTGAATGACTCATTTAAATCCTCTACCTTAGGAAAAGATTTCAATAAAGCATATAGGATATAAACAACTCAATTAATTGGGGGGAAGCCAAAGACTAACAGGATAAACCCCTTCACCATCTGTGAATTTTATCTTGAATAGTCCGTAACATAGGGAACATACTGTATAAGATCAGCAATATGGTGTCTTATTTTGATGAATAGTATGAAAGGAAGATCCATTTTGAGAAAAGCTGTTTTTTTAGATCGAGACGGGGTAATAAATGAAGTTCTTTCAAAACGAGTGAAATTTGTGAACAAACCTGAGCAACTGTTTTTATTAGCAGGAGTAGGGGAAGGTGTAAAGCTACTTAATGACTTCGGTTACCATGTGTTTGTGGTCACGAACCAAGGGGGTGTTGGGCTAGGCTATATGAAGGAAAAAATGTTAATTAGCATTCATGAGAGGATGGAACGAGAGATCGGAAAAGCTGGTGGAAGGATTGATGACGTCATTTATTGTCCGCACTCTCCACATGCTGGTTGTGTTTGTCGAAAACCTGAACCTGAAATGCTGTTAAGTCTAGCACGAAAACACAACATTTTAATAGAAGAAAGCTACATGGTTGGTGACCGTGATGTTGACATTATTGCCGGAAAACAAGCAGGCACAAAAACGATTTTAATCGGAAACAAAAGCGATCGAGACCAATTCCAAGCTGACCATCATTTTCCTTCACTCTATAAAGCGGCAGTGTGGCTAACAACGTAAATGGTTACCGTCCCCCGCATTTTAAAGCTTGGGGACGACACCATTTAAGCCTTCTTTCGCACTGTTTTTGTTTTCTTTTGTGTGCTAGCTGCTGAATTGGGTTTCGCTGGTTTTTTTGCTAGTTTAGGCTTGATCGTTGTTGCTGTAGCTGGTTTATCAGTTGATGCAGTTGCTGGTTTTGACTTTGTTGGTGCTTTTTTTGTTTTTTCGATGCTTGCTTGCAAGGCGCCCATAAGATCAACGACATTTTGACGTGGTGCTCCAGCTTCTTTTGGTGTTTTTCCTTCGTTTTGATCAATTTTAGATTGAATAAGATCCTGAAGGGCAAGTCGGTAGTCGTCTTTGTATTTCACAGGGTCAAAGGTCGATGTAAGCTGATCGATGAGCATGATGGCCGTATCAAGTTCCTTTGCGCCAATTTCTTGTTGTTCGGGCACGCTTGGTACATCTTGAACATTTCTCACCTCATCTGGATAGTGAACCGTCTCCATAACAATGCAGTTTTTATAAACACGCACGATTGCTAGCTGTTGCTTCGAGCGGATTGTCATTTCAGCGACGCCGATTTTCCCTGATTGAGTTAATGCTTCACGTAGTAAAGAATAAGCTTTTCCACCGTTTTCTCCAGGTCCGAGAAAATAAGAACGATTAAAGTAGATCGGATCAATATCGTCAAGTTTAACAAAATCAATAATTTCAACGGTTTTGTCCTCATGCTCTTCTTTTATTTCCTTTAGCTCCTCTGCGGTAAGAACGACATACTTTCCTTTGACGTACTCGTACCCCTTGACGAGATCATCGTTGCTGACCTCCTCATCACAATTAGGGCATTTTTTTTCATATTGAATCGGTGTGTTGCATTTTTTGTGCAAGCTTCTAAGCTTAACATCTTTGTCTTCCGTTGCTGAATATAGCTTGATCGGAATATTAACGAGACCGAAACTAATTGAGCCTTTCCACATTGTGTGCATCGTGATTCCTACCTTCAAGTTCATTTTAGTGTTAGTTTGATACTGATCGCTCATTGTCATGAATAGCAATAATTTCAAGTAGGGAAAAAAACACATATAATATTGATTTCTGAAAAAATTAAGCGGTATAGTAAAATGTAGAATTATTAAAGATTTTAAAAAGGTGGACACTTATGCAGAACCACAAAACGATGCAGGTCATAAATCCGGCTACATTACAACCAATAAAAGAAATGAAAGAAACACCAATAGAATCTCTAGGTGAACTTAAAAATTGTGTTTGCAGATTGTAACTTGGAGCGTGCTGTAAAAGGAGCAGTATGGGGCGCTTTTACGAACAGTGAGATTGGAAAGAAGTTGTGAAAGCGTATCGGAGCATTACGAAAAAAGGATAAAAAGCAAAACACGCGTGAATATAAAACCTTTACGCGTGTTTTTAGCGCTTGATATCAATCATTTCCGACGATATATCGATCAATGTCGCCGATAAATCAATCAACATTCAAAATAACAGAAAAGTTCTCCAATTAGATTAGCTATTAAGTAAGCTGCACTGAGGATACTTGACATTCTTCAACCAAATTCACAAAAAGTCGGTGCATGCTTTCATCTTCACTCGCCATTTCTTCGGGATGCCACTGCACACCGAGTACCACTGAATCCGAACATTTTCCTTCAACTGCTTCAATTACTCCATCTGGAGCAACTGCAACACTGACCAAGTCTGGAGCAAGATCGCCGACTGCTTGGTGATGCATACTATTCACTCGCGCCTTATAGCTACCAATTAGGTTATGTAAACGACTACCTTCATTGATAGAGATTTCATGTGTCGCGTCAGGTCGAGCGGCTGTTTGGTAATGTTTGATCGGGTTTTCAATAGTGGTTTCGATGTCTTGAATGATGGTTCCGCCTAAGGCAGCATTTAACATCGCAATTCCTCTACATATAGCAAAAATTGGTTTTTGTTGATCAATAGCGGATTTCACCAATAATAGTTCAGTTTCATCTCGATCACTTCTTGTTTTACGTAACTCAGGTTCTGGATTTGCATTGTAAGAGTTTGGATCAACATCTTCACCACCACTTAAAATAAACCCATCACACATTGTGACCCACGTATTAACCATTTCTTCATCACGGCCGATTGGAAGAACAACAGGAATTCCACCAGCATTCGTCACAGATGCAATGTACTTTTCATGTAAATGCGCACTCGGAATCTCACCATGATTTACAACTGAACTTGTAATCCCAATTATTGGTTTGCTTTTAGTCAAGATTTCCACTCTCCCTCGGGTAGTATCTGTTGTACTTCTACCCAGGGTGAAAGAAGTTGAATCATGATGGAGATATTTACTTTTTTATAAGTAATAGAGTGTGCAGATTAAATGTGTATTACACGAGAATCCAGATAAATGCACGAGAATCAAATCTTCATCTTTTTATCATAAAATCTCTTCATCAAAAAAGCTTTAACCCTTGCAATACTAAAATAAATCCACCCAATCCCCACACATAGACAGCAAACACTTTTAGTGAGTTTCTTTTTACAAATGAAATCATAAACTTAACTGCGATGTAACCAAAAAACGCTGAGGCGAGTGTTGCAAATAACATGGAAACGAGGCTGATTTGTGGGACACTGCCCGTAAACAGCTCTTTTGATTGAAAAACGACGCCACCAAAAATTGCTGGAATGGAGAGTAAAAATGAAAAATAGGCTGCAGCTTCTTTGTCCATTTTTCGAATCAGTGCACCAACTATTGTCATTCCTGACCGAGATATAGCTGGGAAAATAGCGAAAGCTTGGAAGCTGCCGATGAAAAGTGAATCAAAAAGAGAAAGGTCCTCAACTTTTTTTGCGCCATTTTTTATGGAGTCCGCAAACCACAGGAATACACCAGTTAACAAAAACTCCCATCCAATTGTGACACCCGTTTTTGAAAGATCGTCAAAAAAGTCACTAAACAAAAGGCCTGCAATCACCGCAGGAATAGTACCAACGATTAGTAATAGAGTTAATTTACTAAATGGATTTAAAAGCATTTTAATCAATATGTCTTTATAGAAAACAAGTAGAGCAATAAAGGTACCAATATGTAGCATTGTATCCAAAAACAAACCAGCTTCTTCAAGTCCAAACAGTTTACGTCCTAAATAGAGATGTCCCGTACTACTAATAGGGAGAAATTCAGTTAAGCCTTGAATCATCCCGAGAATAATTGCTTGCAACCAATCCATATTTGAGCCCCCATACACAGTAATTTATTAAAGATAGCATCAGAATTTATATGAATTATAAACTCAAAATGCGTTTCTGAATCCAGCTCCGACGCACTGAACAAGGCGCTTGCGCTTTTGTACAAAGATAAGAAAGTATAGGTTTTTTGTACTTAGTTTTTGTGTCTAGCTCCAGGCGCCATCGGCTCTATGGTCTAAGCCAATCCGTCCAGAAGGTTAAAGAACAACCTTCCAGCCGGCTCGTCTTATGCTTGTCGCCGATAAGCGGGCGCCTTGCGCTTTTCTTAATCAATGGTTGTCTCTAACATAAATATGTGTAATATTATAGTTTGTAGAACTTTTGAAAGAAATTAGGTTGCTATTTTTATGGAAGAACTTATTATGTCATTTATTGAATATTTAAAGGGATTTTCTTATTTTGGCGTTATGATTGCCTTAACATTTGAATTTGTTCCAGCTGAACTTGTTTTACCGTTGGCTGGGTACTGGGTATATGAAGGAGATTTGACATTGTGGGGAACGGTCCTCGCAGGAACGATAGGTGGAACATTAGGACCGCTTACCCTGTATGCTCTTGGACGCTATGGTGGCAGACCGATTTTATTGAAAGTCGGAAAATATTTCTTCATAAACGAAGAAAAGTTAGATCAAGCCGATGCGTTTTTTGAAAGAAACGGTGCGATGGTTGCTTTCACAGCCAGATTTCTACCAGGAGTTAGAACTCTGATTTCAATTCCCTGTGGAATGGCAAAAATGAATGTTTGGACTTTTTCGATTTATACGTTTATTGCTATGTTTCCAATTACGTTTATTTATGTGTATTTAGGCTTTAAGCTCGGTGAAAATTGGGCAGGTGTGAAGGATGTCGCTAACCAATACTTACTTCCGATTGGTGCAGGAGTCCTTGTTCTTTTTATTGTGTACAAGCTTATTTTTCAAGAAGAAAAAAGAAAAATGGTTACACAGAAGCAGTGTTTGTTACAAAAAAAGAATAATAATTGAAATTGTTGACAAAATGTAAGCAACAAAAGTATGATAATAGTAACTTCATATTCTTCTTCAAAGGGGAGTAGCGTTCGGGTAATTACACCTGAAAACAAAGTCGTCATTTCGTGGATTTATCCACCGGCTTTGTTGACATGATCGGTTATTAAAACATGTCTAGCAAGACCTTTGCCAATCATTGGCAAAGGTCTTTTTTTGTTGTCAAAAACCGTGATTGGGGTATAGAAGATACAAATGAAAGTCTAAGGAGGAGAAAAAATGGAGCTTACCTTATTGTTAGAATATGGATGGGTATTACTTGTTCTTATCGCACTCGAAGGGATACTTGCAGCCGACAATGCGCTCGTAATGGCTGTCATGGTAAAGCATTTACCTGAAGATCAACGGAAAAGAGCCTTATTTTACGGATTAGCAGGGGCATTTGTGCTGCGATTTGGCTCTTTATTTCTAATCTCATTTCTTATAAATGTATGGCAGGTTCAAGCAATCGGAGCGGTTTACTTGTTGTTTATCTCAATTAACCACGTGTTAAAGAAGTTTGTGTTTAAAAAAGATTTACATTCTAAAAAAGAGAAAAAAGAATCAGGCTTTTGGGGAACTGTTATTAAAGTAGAGCTTGCAGATATTGCCTTTGCAGTTGATTCAATCTTAGCTGCCGTTGCGCTAGCAGTTACTTTACCAGCGACAAATCTTCCAAGCATTGGTGGCTTAGATGGTGGACAATTTGCGGTTATTTTTGCAGGTGGATTAATTGGACTCATTATCATGAGGTTCGCAGCAACATTCTTTGTGAAAATTCTTAAGAAAAAACCAAATCTAGAAACTGCAGCATTTTTAATTGTAGGTTGGGTAGGAGTAAAGCTAGCTCTTTACACCCTCGCTCATCCTGAAATTGAACTGATTGACAAACATTTTATTGAATCAGCGACGTGGAAATTAATTTTCTGGACAGTGCTAGCTGGCTTAGCAATAGGTGGCTGGTTTTTATCTAAAAATGAAGAGGTTGAAAGTGTTGTAGACGATGAGAATCACAACTTGTTGAAAAAAATAGAAAACAACTAAAAATGAGAGTCTAGTTCCTTGGATAGGAATTAGGCTTTTATGTGTGCCAGGCATGTTCATCAACTAGACGGTGAAAGTCCGTTATAGGCGCTGGGTTCAAACGATTATTAATGATTGGAATGCTATGTCAAAGAAATCGGCAAATCTTTCAATTGAACAATATGGTTTTCCGAATGAAGCTATTCCAAGCCGATTAATCTGGTGAGGTGTGGCTTTGAAATAAAGTAA
Organism: Metabacillus herbersteinensis; assembly: GCF_042433335.1. NCBI lineage: Bacteria > Bacillati > Bacillota > Bacilli > Caryophanales > Bacillaceae > Metabacillus > Metabacillus herbersteinensis. Next base: position 66,548 of record NZ_JBHLVO010000021.1, on the reverse strand, counting down.
CGATGTTTATAAAAAAGATGCGATGTTTAAAACAAAGTCGCGACGTTTGTAAAAAAGATGCGATGTTCCACCCCCTTAGATATGATTATCTACAAGGCTATGGCAATACGAGTACAGATACGCAGCAATACAAACCAGTCCTTGCACAGTAAGGCTTTAAAAAGTGCTAATCTTCCGCAATCGGGCCATTTAATTGAGTAAGAGTACCATAAAATTCAACTTTTTTTATACAACCACCTGGTGCTTGGTCGTACGTATAACGATGTATAAAAACCTGTATTAACGATAAAAAATAAACAAAAGCCAATCCCTTGACATGGGATTGGCTTTTTTGCTAACTTCATATAATAAATTTTTATGTTAACTAAAAATGCATATTAGATAATTTTAATCAAATTCCCGTCTCTCTGACACAGTCTGCAAATGCAGCGAACGTTTTGCTATGAAACTGTTCTTTTCGGGAAACCAGTCGCGTTGTTGCTAATCGGTACTGTTCCGGAACCGGATGAGCCCGTACGCGATCATCGCTCACAGCAACGGCCGATTTGGTTAGAAGCGTGTACCCGATTCCTGCTCGTACGCAGTTCAGCATCGTCTCCAGCGTGCTGATCTCAACGATGTTCGTGGGGGTTGCACCGACACCGTGAAGCCAATCTTCGATGGTTGCACGTAAAGGGCAGCCCTTCGAAAATACAACCCATGCTGCATTCTCAACGTCCGGAAAAATTGAAGGTTCATTTCCATCAGCGGCAGTCAGAAGGACGACTTCTTCTCGAATCTCATAGGCGACTTGCAATTGGGATAAGTCAAATTCGCCCGTAAAGAAAGCGCCATCCAACTGGCCGTTCAACACTTTCTCGTAATTAAGAAGCGACGTCCCAGTGATCAGTGATAACGCAACTTCGGGGTATTTGCTTTGAAACTTGGATAACGCGCGAATAAATGGTCCAGAGGAAGCGACCGTCTCCACAACACCGATCACAAGCGGTCCGCATGGGTAATCTGGTTCTTTTACAGCCCTCATGGCCTCCTCCATCTTAAGCAAAATATTCGAGGCATAATTGCTGAAGACGAGCCCCTTCTCAGTTGGTATTACGCCTTTCGGATTTCTCTGAAAAAGCTGGGTGCCAAGCTCAGACTCCATCTTGCGAACCCGCATTGTAATGTTCGACTGAACGTAGCCCAGTTTCTCTGCTGCACGGGTTATGCTGCCCTCCTCTATGACCGCCATAAACACTTTTAAATCTGTTAACTCCATAGAAAATCCTCCAATTACACATCAATAATTTTGATGGATATATCAATATTAATCATTTTATTATATGGAGTTGATGGAATACAATAATATTAATAAAACAAATCGCGTCGGTGGCAAAAAATTGCGCTGCCACGGTAAACTATAGGAGGAATTCAATATGAGTAAATATTCCAATCTTTTTTCTACATTCCAATTAGAGTCCCTGAAATTGCCGAATCGGGTGGTATTATCGCCAATGACTCGAACAAGTGCAGAACCGTCCGGGCTCGCAAATGAACGTATGGTCCGTTATTATACCCGTTTTGCGAAAGGTGGTTTCGGTCTCATTATCACGGAAGGCATCTATCCCGATACAGTGAACAGCCAAAGTTATGAGAACCAACCTGGCATAGCCAATGATGCACAAGCTGAGTCGTGGAGACCTGTCGTTCAGGCGGTTCAACGCGAAGGAAGAAAAATTGTCGCACAGTTAATGCATGCGGGTGCACTTGTTCAGCATGACAGATTTAAGCCAATCGCTCCGTCAGCAGTACAACCTGTGGGTAAGATGCTCGAAGATCATGGAGGGAGCGGAGAGTTCGCTGTTCCGAAAGAGATGACCCAAGAGGAAATCCGCAAAGCAATCGACAGCTTCGCACAAGCTGCTCTCCGTGCTAAGCAGATTGGCTTCGATGGGGTGGAAGTCCATGCAGCGAATGGCTACCTGCTTGATCAATTCATCACCGATTATACGAACCATCGAACAGATGAATATGGCGGTTCAACGGAGAGACGAATCCGTATCGTCGTGGAAGTGCTGGAAGCCATTCGTGCTGTCGTCGGCCCAGATTACATGGTAGGTGTTCGTATCTCACAAGGGAAAGTAAACGATTTTCATCACAAATGGGCAAACGGAGAGACGGATGCGAAGATTATTTTTGAACAATTAGTGGCTGCATCCCCAAGTTACATCCATACGACCGAATATAAGGCGTTTGTCCCGGCTTTCGTGGAGGACGGACCGACGCTTGCCAAGCTAGCTAAGCGATACAGTGGCCTTCCTGTCATCGCCAATGGCAAATTAGGAGAACCGGAGGCAGCAAAGCTCCTCATTGAGTCGGGAGATGCTGACCTAATCGCAATCGGAACGAGTGCATTGGTCAATCCGGACTGGGTGAACAAAGTACAAGAAGGTAAAAAGTTAATCCCTTTCGACCATTATTTCTTGCACCCTATAGCGACACTGAAAGAAGAAGAAGTTATAGTCTGAGAACTTCCAGTCAATAAAGTCTGATCGTTTATAAAAAAGTTTAATCAAAATCCTGTATAAATTAATACAGGATTTTTCTTTTTTACTCTTGTTGATGTTGTAAAACTCCAGTCATGTTACTCAATTAAAAGGCGCGATTCTTTAGGAACGCGTCTTTTTCGTGTATCGGGCCAGATTGTTGAGGAGACAGAAAGAGTAGGAATACTCATAAAAGATTGTTTGTGAAGTGTTACATTTAAACGAACCGAGCAGGTTTTTCAAGTAGAATGGTAAAATATCAAGAAGAGCTAATTCATTACTCAAGAATTGAGGAGAGGATAAATAATGAAATTATTCCCTAAAAAATTCCCTAACGATGAACATGGACAAGTCTTAAAAATGCTTTATAAACAAGGTGTTGATTTTAAAGAACCACAAGATGTAGATTTTTCTGTTGTGGTTCCAGATAAAAAGAGTGGTGAAGCTGTATTAAAAGCTTTAAGAGATGATGGTCTTAATTGTGAATTAGAGCAAGATGATGAAACAGAAGAGTGGACTTGTTATTGTTTTATAAAAATGCTTTTAATATACGAAGACATTATTGATATACAAAAACGACTTGATGAATTAAGTAAACCTTATGATGGATACACAGATGGATGGGGAGTTATGATTGATTGATTTAATAATGTGTTCTTGTTATAAAATTATCAGTTATTTTTTTGACTAACTTGTTGCGATTCCTCAATAAAGAAGGTCGTTTTTTTTAACATATAAGAAAGTATAAAATTTGATACTAAGTCTGCGTTTCTGAATCCAGCTCCAGCGCCTAGCCCCTCGAGGTCATAAGTCAATTCTAAATTGAAGGCAAAGAACGCCTTCTATTTAGAATCGCCTTATGCTATGCCTAAGGCTGACCAAGGCGCTTGCGCTTTTTTTATTCAAGTGACAGGTTAATGCAATAAGAATTTAAAGGGAAAATGGAAAAATATGATATTATATGTAATGAGGAGGGATATAAAGTGAACGCCAATATACGTTGGATTGTTATTATTTTTCTTGCTTTCATTACTGTTTTAATGGTCAACATAGGAATGGATTTATGGTCTCTTGGAACAAATGTTGATGGTGATGGCATTGGAATACACTTCTTAGGAATAGAGATAAATGAGCAAGTACCAGAAGCGAGTATTCCTACATATGAAATTGGTTTCTTTGTTGCAAGTTTGATTTCTTTGTTAATTGCCTTTGCACTTGTAGGAAAAATTTTTAAAAAGTTAAAAGGTAACACAGCAGCAAGTTAATTATTGTTAGATATTCAACTAACGTGCGTAAGAGTTGAAGTCAATGAACGACCTCAGCTCTTTTTTCTTATGCAACACTTGGGATTTTACAACCAAAATTAAATAAATGATAAAATTATTATATAATTTCCAAATATAAGGAGGAAGTTCATATGCCCTTAGAACAAGAAGTGATAGGTATGTTATTAGGTGGATTCTTTATTGTAATGGGAATTGCAACTGTAACTACACTGGTACTCTGGTTAAAAAATAAAAATAATGGGTCTGGATTCGTCTGGACATTGTTACACTTACTTTTTTTCTCGGTTGCAATGTATTTTTCTTTAAAGGCTATTTCCTTTGACTATAGTCATCCGATGGCATCCGAAGAAATTTCACTTCAAATAGGTATTTCTGGAGTTATTTGGGCAATCAGTGTGATATGTTTGATGATTGGAATATTTAATTTTTCAAACGAGAAAATATAACAATGTATCTTAAACAACGGGCGCGCTTCTTTAAAAGAAGGCATCTTTTTGCATTATTGAAATAAAGGGAGTTTAGGTGAACCGGGAATAGACACTATGCATATTGAACTCTAATATTAGCCTAGATTGGGGAAATAGAATATGAAAGAACCCTTATATCAAGGGTGTGGCTCTTGTTTTTACTGTCGATAATTTGGTGTTATGTGAACTAGATTTATATAGAGTATTCATATTATAAATTCGGCGCCTTGTATAAACTGATTTGTGAAAAAAAAACGAGATGAGGTATAATTTCAAAGATAATGAGGTGAGAAATCTGGAAAAGAGAAGAAATTTATATATATGGACTGCAGCTGCTCTTAGTATATTTTTTATCGGATTGTTTATAACAGTCGCCAAGCAAATGACGGAACAAAAACTGGATCATTTTGATCAAGTCACCATCGAGTTTATTCAAGGATTTATTAGTGATCATTTGACTCTATTGATGTCTTTTCTTACATTTTTGGGAGGGACTCCTTGGCTCTCAAGCGTGGTTATTGTGGTAGCAATCGGATTATGGATGCAAAAAAACCCGTTATATGGAACCTTTATCGTATTTGCTTCTGGAATAGGAGGGCTAGTGAATAAGTTTTTAAAATGGTTGTTTCAGCGAGAACGTCCTGATCATTTGTCTTTAATTGTTGAACATGGGTATAGTTTTCCAAGTGGGCATTCGATGGGATCAATGATTTTTTACGGAACCCTAGTTATCGTCGCTGTAAAAGTAATTAATAAAAAAGCAATCAATTGGTTCTTTGCGATAGGTAGTGGTTTATTAATAGCGAGCATCGGAATCAGTCGCATTTATTTAGGGGTGCATTATCCAAGTGATGTCTTAGCTGGGTTTGCAACAGGTTTAGTTTGGATTGCCATTTCTAGTATTTTACTTGAATATGCTGAATATCGTTTAAATAAACGAGAAAAAGGAATCGTCCTTTCCTAGACTAAGGAGAGTTGTTTTCTTAGTTGAATTAATAATAAAAAGGGGTCTTCTACTTGTTATTATCCCCTTATCAAGCGACGTTTCGGTTATACATATTTTTTAACAAGAGGGCTTGAATCAGTAAACACTGAGGTAAGCTTTATTTGTCTTGCTTACAATTTTAAAAGACTAATAAATATAATTGGAGTTAAGGAGTTAATACGGAAGATAAGAGGAGGTTTTTCACCTAAATTAAACAATTTTAATGGTTTTATCAAAAATCTTCCTTCTATTTGCCTTCTATTTGGAAGTTTCAAAGGATTTAATACTATTTGTTAGACAGACTCACGTGCGGTGGTGTGAGAGGTCGGCGTGGAAACGCAGCTCCTACTCGATTGTTGTAGGAAAATATAAATTTCTTGTACTCTTAATAACTGTTTCCGCATCCAGCGGAGCCAGTGAAGGCTTTAGAAAAAATTGTTAAAGTTTAAAAAATAAGCTGAATCCTATTTTTAGGGATTCGGCTTATTTTTATTTCATTTTTACCCGCAGCTCCACTAATACACTTAGAATTCAGTATTTCAAATGACATAGAAACGAATACAATGTCTTATGATTTGGGACAAATGACATAATCAGTAATATTTTTTTAAATAAATTTTAATTTGACACCCCATATAATTTAAATTATGTCGTAATTTTTTAGTGAATGATAATTTACATCTGGGGGGATGGGATGAAGAGGTTTACACGGTTCTATTGAACTGATTTTTACTGAGTTTGTTTTAAATACTCAGCAGGAATTTTTTGTAAAGTGATAAAACAAGGGGTAAATTTTAAATGCTAGCAAACTGTTCAGAGAGATTAGAGTGAGATACACTCCTGATATTATGCATACAAATTTAGGCGCATCGGACAAAGTTGGGCACTTAACGAATAAAGTTTGGCACAGATCCTAAGAAGTTGGGCTCACCAGACAGAGTTGGGCACTTACCAAGTAAAGTTTGGCAGTCAGAGAACAAAGTTGGTCACAGATCTAAAGAACTTGGGCATTCAGCCCACAAAGTTAGGCACAAAACAAATGAACCCGAGAGTAAATGAGCCTTACTGCTTCAATGGTTTTCGCGCTTTTCCATAATTCTTCCTTTGCGCTCCCTTACCAAATTGGCTATTATAGACAAAGTAGTATAGGGAGAACTGAGGTGAAATCTGTGCTTAGCCTTTTGTTTAGACTAGGTAAGAAAAAGCGTCCACTGGAAGAAACTGTGCTTATGATCCAAAAGGGTGACAGTGAATTACAAAATCAATTAATTGATCAGTATAAACCATTTGTTGCCAAAGCAGTTTCTTCAGTGTGTAAACGATATATTAGTGAAAAAGATGATGAATTTAGCATAGGTTTAATAGCCTTTAATGAAGCGATTGAGAAATATTCAACTGAAAAAGGTAGTTCATTACTAGCATTTGCTGAACTTATAATTAAAAGAAAAGTAATTGACTATATACGCAAAGAAGCGCGAAATGCGCAGACGGTAAATATTGATTTTCAAGAGTACGAAGAGGGTGAAGCTTCTCAAAGTAAAATTGAAGCGGATCTTTCAATTGATGAATATCAAAGATTAGTAGAACAAGAGCATCGTAGAGAAGAGATTTTATTTTATCAGAAGCGATTGAAAGAATTTGGTCTAACACTAGCAGAGTTAATCGAACATTCTCCAAAGCATGTCGATGCTAGACAAAATGCCATGAAAGTGGCACAAACGCTTGTTGAAAATGATGAATTAAAGCAAGTCTTATTTCAAAAAAAACAACTCCCTGTTAAACAACTAGAAGAACGTGTCGAAGTAAGTCGAAAAACGATAGAGAGAAATAGAAAATACATCATTGCTATGGCTATCATCCTATCTGGGGACTTTATTTATTTAAAAGATTACATTAAAGGGGTGCTACATTCATGAAAAGAGGGGTCGTCGTAGAAGAGAATGATGACTTTGTCACACTGCTCACCCCCGATGGGCAATTCTTGAAAACAAGAAATAAAAAGGGCGAATATGTACTTGGGGAAGAAATCACTTTTTTCCCTTCATAGAAGAAAGTGAAGAAGCAGCAACTAAGTCTGTAGGCTTATTTAATCTTCAAAGGGCAAAAATTGGCGTACTTACAGCAGTAGCTATTATGATGATCTTTTTTACCGTATTGCCAATTTTTAACGAAGACAAAGTGTATGCCTACATGACGATCGATATTAATCCAAGCTTTGAGTTGGCGGTTGATAATCGGTTAAGGGTTGTTACTCTCGAGCCGATGAATGATGATGGGAAAAAACTATTAGAAGAATTAGTCGACTGGGAAAAGAAGCCTTTTAATACGCTTGTAAATCAGATTGTGCTTGAAAGTAAGGAAGCCGGCTATATACAAAAAGGTAAAGAAATTTTTATCACAACGGTTTATGCTCAAGACAGAAAACAAATTAAAGATGATTTACTAGAAGATATCGCTGAGCTTCGTTCAAACTATGAAAAAGAAGATATGAAGTTAAAAGCGATTGAAACAGACCAATCTACTCGTGATAAAGCAATGAGGCAAGGGATTTCTACAGGAAAATATCTACAGCTTCAATTAAAGCAAGAAATTGAAGAACCGAAAGTAGAAGAACCTGAAATAGAAAAAGAAGAACCGGCTGCATCACAGCCAGAAGAGAAAGAGATAGACGACACTACAGCTAAAGAACAAACTGAAAAAACAACACAATCTTCTCACACAACCGATGCAAAAAAGAAACTAGAAGAAGCACAGCAAAAGTTGAAAGAGAGCTCTAAGAAACTAGAGCAAACCAAAAAACCACATCCTAACGGAAAAGATACGGATGAAAAAAGTAATCCTGGTCATGACAAACTTAATGAAATCAAAGAAAAACTACCTGATCCTGCTAAAAATGCAATCGAGCGTAGACTAGGTAATGATCGTGATGACGACGAAGACGACGACGATCGCCGCGACCGTTATGGGCGAGAACGTGACGATGATGACAACGAAGATGACGAAGATGACGATGACAAAGATGAAAATGATGATGATGACGACAAAGGTGATGATCGTGATCGTCATGACAGAGATGATGACTGAAATTAGTCTGAATGGGTCTTTATCACAAACTAAATCGCCTAGAGCTATCTAGGCGATTTTGCCATGTTATAGAAAATAATTAAAGTTCTTGTATTGAGGATAGCGTTTCTGAATCCAGCTCCGACGCACAGGACGTGCTAGTGCAGTCAATGCGACAGGACGTCGCGTTCTTGACTGCCAGCGCCTAGCCCCTCGAGGTCATAAGTCAATTCTAAATTGAAGGCAAAGAACGCCTTCTACCCTAGAATCGCCTTATGCTGTCGGAGGCCTGCAGGATGCAGGTCAGAAAGGCGTTGCAACAGGACGTTGCGAACTTAGCCTTTCTTCCTCTAACAAGTCGCTTGTGCTTTTTAATGTTATTTAGTTTGTCCATTCATTTGAGCTTGAGCTTGAGAAACTAGACGTTTTGTAATTTCTCCACCTACGGAACCGTTTGAACGTGATACTGTATCAGATCCCAATTGAACACCAAATTCTTGTGCAATCTCGTATTTGATTTGATCCAAAGCCTGCTCAATTCCTGGAACTAGTAACTTGTTACTACTTCTTGCCATAATGACCACTCCTCTTTCAAATTACACCATCGTAATAGGTGTATCCTTAGTTTTCAATTCCTACCGAAATCTATACTGGGAATGTTTGCGAATAAGTCGATTCCAACTAGTTTTTTCTCTTTACATATTAAGTAGAAGGTAAGTAAAAACTAGTTTAAAATGTCGAAATGACAATTTTAGTCTTCATTATGTAAATTTTGCAAATAAGACAGGGCTCTAGTCTGTATATGTGAGGTTAAAACAGCTAAAATTGTCATTACGAGAATGTTTCGGATTTGGTTCCACTGCTTCGTGGTGAGCTCAAGAAAGGAATGTTTGTAGAGTTCTACCTCATATATAATTTTTTCCTCAATTACTTGGTTACCTACTGATATTCCCGGCATCCTTTCAAGTTGATCCAGTATGGTTGAATAGGTTTCGTAGAAGACAATGGGGCTAACTAAATCATCGCTTCGATCAGACAAGTTGTTAAAAACAATCGTTAATAAATTTCGGATGGTTTCAAAATCAAAGACAGCTTTTAAATCTCGAACAATAAGAAGTATCGCAACTTGATCAATGGAATATTTCTTTCCTAGGTCAGGTGCACCAATTAGTTCCTTCACATCGCGCTTAATCCAGTTTTGAATAGAAGTGGATTTAAGGGAAGTGAGTTCACACATATTTGCGAGTGTAACTATTTCATTTGTAGATAATCCAAACTCTTCATGTCTAATTCTTTTTTTTTCTAGTTTTTTTAGCAAAGAATGAAGCTTTGTTTGACTTAGTTTCTGTTTGCCGAACAGTTCATGAATTACTTCAGTTGGTGAATTATTCATATCACCTTTTAGAGAATAGAGCATTCTAGTCATTTGTTTTCGAGTAAGCTGTATGTTCATTGCTGCACCTCTGTTCTGTTAAATCTGTTTTTAGAAAATTTGTTAATTTAAGTATATAAAGATCTTGTCAAAATTTGATCATACTTTACCAGTGAAAGATTCTTGCAATTTGGACGGTTTGTTTCTATAATTTTATTATAATATAAGTTCTTATGAACTTGTAAATTGGAGGCTGAAAATGGGTAAACGAATTTTTCTGTTTATATTATCAAATATTCTCGTTTTAACAACGATTGGAATTGTTTTATCATTATTAGGAGTAGGTTCGTATCAAACTGCAGATGGTGGACTTAATTTAGTTAATTTATTAGTGTTTAGTGCCGTTGTCGGTTTCACTGGTTCATTTATGTCGCTTTTAATGTCACGTTGGATGGCAAAAATGATGATGGGTGTAAAAGTATTAGACCCAGATAAGTCTTTATCAGCTGGAGAGCGTAATTTAGTTGAACGAGTTCATCGTTTATCAAGAGCAGCTGGTATTACAAGAATGCCACAAGTTGGTATTTATCAATCACCTGAAGTAAATGCTTTTGCAACAGGACCATCAAAAAATCGCTCATTGGTTGCTGTTTCTAGCGGTTTATTGCATGAAATGGATGATGATGCAATCGAAGGCGTTCTAGCGCATGAGGTTGCACATATCACAAACGGTGACATGGTTACGATGACCCTTTTACAAGGAATCGTGAATACATTTGTTGTTTTCTTAGCACGTGTGGCTGCTTGGGCTGCAACTCGTTTTGTTCGAGAAGAAATTGCCCCAATTGTTCATTTTATCGCGGTAATTATTTTCCAAATTGTTTTCTCTATCTTGGGAAGCCTAGTTGTTTTCGCATTCTCTCGTTACCGTGAATTCCACGCAGACCGCGGTGGAGCTGATTTGGCGGGTAAAGACAAAATGATTCATGCACTTCGCTCCCTTCAAGCATACACTGGGCGAGTCCGTGATGATCAAACATCATTATCAACCCTGAAAATTAACAGTAAAAAAGGTTCTTCTCTGTTCTCAACTCATCCAGATTTAGAAGTTCGTATTCAACGTTTAGAGGCAAAATAAAAACCTAAATAAAAGAGGCTTGAAACAATGTGATTTTTTTTACACGTTGTTTCAAGTCTTTTAACTTTTAATGGGTAATACTAAATGAAATTAAGCCCACAGTTTTTCCCAATGTGTGAAGTTTTTTTGTTGGAAATTCATCGATTTTAAAATTATCCCATCAAATCTTTGAAAATGCCTTTATCTTTTCTACTATTTTTCTTAAGATAGAGTACGTCACATCTTTTTAAAATAGGAAGGACCTTACATAATGACTACCTGGAAGCTTCGTATAAAATCATTAACACCTGTACAGTTAATCGTGTCCTATTACATTATCGCTGTTACTGTTTCGGTCGCTCTATTAAGCTTACCAATTGCTCACAAACCTGAGGTGCAATTGAGCTTTATGGATGCTTTATTTACTGCAGTAAGTGCGGTAAGTGTTACAGGGCTATCAACTGTTTCAACTGCAGATACATTCAGCGTGCCAGGAATTTTTATTCTAGCCTTTGTGCTCCAATTTGGCGGGATTGGGGTCATGACACTTGGGACGTTTGTGTGGTTAGTCATGGGAAAGAAAATTGGATTAAAAGAACGACAATTAATCATGACAGATCAGAATCAATCCACTCTCTCTGGGATTGTAAACTTGATGAAGCAAATTCTTGTGTTAATTTTAATCATTGAATTTATTGGTGGGTTAATTTTAAGTACTTATTTTCTAAAATATTACCCAACCTGGCAAGAAGCATTTCTACATGGGTTTTTTACCTCCATTAGTGCAACAACAAATGGTGGTTTTGATATTACGGGAGCGTCTATGATTCCATATGCCGAAGACTATTTCATCCAATTTGTGATTATCATTCTAATTACCCTTGGTGCAATTGGTTTCCCAGTGTTAATTGAACTAAAAGACTTCCTTGCTAATAAAAAAGAACGATTTAGATTTACTTTATTTACAAAGATTGCATCAATTACCTTTCTAGCCTTAATTGTAGGAGGAACAGTTTTAATTGCTGTCTTTGAATATGCTTATTTCTTTGAAGGGAAAAGCTGGCATGAAATCTTTTTCTATTCTCTCTTTCAGTCAACTGCAACAAGAAGTGGTGGACTCGCAACAATGGACGTTAGTATATTTACAGAGCCGACTCTTCTCATACTTTGCGCTCTCATGTTTATTGGGGCATCACCCAGTTCGGTCGGTGGTGGTATCCGAACAACTACCTTTGCGCTAAATTTATTATTCCTGTTTCATTTTGCAAAAGGAAATAAAAACGTTAAAATTTTCAAACGAGAATTACACGAGGATGATATTACGAAATCGCTAGTTGTGACGATGATGGCGATTATATTATGCTTTACTTCGGTCCTCATCTTATCTTTAACGGAGCATTTCGACTTTGTTGAGATTTTATTTGAAGTTTGCTCCGCTTTCGGAACAACAGGGCTTTCAATGGGAATTACCTCTGATCTAAGTACAATCGGAAAAATAATTATTATGATTCTTATGTTCATAGGTCGAATTGGAATCTTGTCATTTCTGTACTTGCTAGGTACTAGAGAGACAAAAGCAAACTATCACTATCCAAAAGAACGTATCATTATAGGATAAGAGAAAACACACGGGCTGCGATAATTATGTGGCTAGTGTGTTTTTTAAAAAAAAAGTTTGCAATGATAAAAGAAGAAACTAAATCGGCATAAGCTTTACTTGTGATTTCACCTTCTTCCCTATGTTATACTAGTTGAGGAAATTATTATGGGGGAGAGACCATGAAAAAACTATTTACCACAGTACTTTTACTAACGTTACTCGTCATCATTTCAGCATGTAACAAAGGGCCAACTGCTGAGGAGCGATTCTCTGAATATATTGCACTATGGAATGATGAAAAATTTTCTGAGATGTATGATCGTCTATCCGCAACTACGAAGGAAAGTGTATCTAAAGATGAGTTTGTTGAACGGTACGAAGTGATTTATGAAGCCATTTCAGCAAGTGAATTGAAAGTTACATATGAGAAAGCAGAGGAAGAAGTTGAGCCTGATGATAATGGTCAGGTAAAGTTGCCTTTTTCATTGAGCATGGAATCAGTAGCGGGGCCAATTTCTTTTGATCAAGAGGTAACGTTGATCGAAGAAGAAACCGAAGAGGATAAGAACTGGAACGTAAACTGGACACCTGCAATGATTTTTCCACAGCTGAAAGAGGGAGAAGATGTAAGAGTTACTTCAGGTCAGCCTGTTCGAGGACAAATTTTTGATCGAAACGAACAAGGTCTTGCAGTGAACGGAACGGTTAATGAAATAGGTGTGGACCCAGGTAAACTAGGTGAAAATGAAGCTGATACGATTCAAAAATTAGCACAGTTACTCCAATTAGAAGTCGAAGAAATTGAGTCAAAACTGAATCAGTCTTGGGTTAAGGATGGGGTTTTTGTTCCAATTAAAAAAATAAGTCCTGATAATCGTGAACTTTTAGAAAAACTAATTGCTTTACCAGGTGTACAAAAGCAAAATAGTCAATCACGTTATTATCCACTTGGCGAGGCGGGGGCCCACTTAATTGGCTACACTGGTAGCATTACGGCAGAACAGCTAGAAGAGTTAAAAGATAAAGGATATAGTAGCTCATCAAAGATCGGTAAAGCAGGTCTTGAGCAAGTCTATGAGGATCGTTTAAAGGGTGAAGTTGGATTTAAGATCTTCATTGAGCAATCTCAAGAAGTAATTGCGGAGAAGGCTCCAGTCGATGGTGAAAATGTAACCTTAACGATTGATCTTAATACCCAAAAAACAATTTATGAACAGCTCAAAGGTGACGCAGGCACTGCTGTTGCCCTGCACCCGAAAACGGGAGAAACACTTGCGATGGTAAGTAGTCCCGCCTATGATCCAAATGAATTTGTCTTCGGAATGTCTGGAACAAAATACGATGAGCTAGCGAACAATCCTCTTCAACCGTTGAGAGCAAGGTTCAACAAAACGTTTTCACCAGGCTCGGCTATTAAACCTTTAACAGCGGCAATTGGTTTAAAGACAGAGACGATTACGCCTGCTGATGTAAAAACGATCAAAGGTAAGACATGGAAAAAAGACTCGAGCTGGGGCAATTATTTTGTCACAAGAGTTTCTAGCGATGTCGAGCAAGTGAATTTACACGATGCACTGATCTACTCAGATAATATCTATTTTGCTCAGCTAGCATTAGATATCGGTAAAGAGAAGTTCACAGAAGGAATGCAACAGTTTGGATTTGGAGAAGAAATCGACTATGTCTTCCCAACCGAAAAGTCTACGATAGCAAACGAAGATTTATCAAGTGAACAGCTTCTCGCAGATTCTGGCTTTGGGCAAGGACAGGTTCAAATGAGTCCGTTGCATCTTGCTGCGACGTATACAACATTTCTAAATGAAGGAAGTATGCTGAAGCCTTATTTGGAAAAAAAGGATAATGTAGAACCGATTAATTGGCATGCAGTAGTACCATCTGTCACTGCTAGTACAATTCTAGATGATTTAAAACAAGTAGTCGAAAACCCTAACGGAACAGCAAATGACCCAAAATTACCAGGTATCGCACTGGCTGGGAAAACAGGAACGGCTGAATTAAAGCAAACCAAAGAAGAAGACGGCAAGGAAAACGGCTGGTTTGTCGCAGTAAACACAGATGATCCAAGCTTGTTAATTGCGATGATGGTTGAAGATGTGAAGGATCGTCGTGGCAGTCATTATGTTGTACCAAAAGTGAAAACATCATTTGAACAATTAATGCAGTAAAAGCGGGCTTAGCTCGCTTTTTTTTTGTGGTTAAATACATAAATAGGGTGGGTTTTCTGAAAGATAGTAGTGAAGTTCATAGGGGGTTTTTATATGAATGTTGCATTTAAGGCCGTTATTATGATTTTTGTAGGAGTTTTCTTGCTTAGAATCGCTGGGAGAAAATCGATCAGTCAAATGACTGTGGCACAAACCGTCATTATGATTTCGATTGGTTCTATTATCATTCAACCATTTATTGAAAACAACGTTTGGAAAACAATTTTAGCAGCTGCCATTTTCATTGGCTTTCTAGTGCTCATGGAATTTTTGCAAGTTCGGTTTAATTTTTTTGAAAAATTACTAACAGGAAAAGCTGTTGTAGTGATTGAAAATGGAGTTGTGAATGAAAACAACTTAAAAAAATTAAGGTTTACAGTTGATCAACTAGAAATGCGTTTAAGACAAAATGGGATAACAGATTTCAAAAAAATCAAGTTGGCAACGCTTGAACCGAATGGCCAGATCGGTTATGAGTGGATGCCGAGCGCACAGCCAGTAACTGTAGGGGACCTTGAACGGATTTTTGAAAAGTTAGGCTACCATATCCCACAACAAGCATCGTCAGCACCAAATTTATTTGATGAGGTTAAGAATAAGGGACATGAAAAAGATGTACCAAAACACCTAAAATAAAGGAGCGAGGAGATAACTCCATACTCCTTCAATCCTGCGAATAGCCAACATCTTTATCAGGATGCATAAAAGGAACACCAGTTGGCCTTTTCTTTTCCTCGATTAATTCGCGGTTCTCACTCGTGTTCCAACCAATATCATTTGTCGGATGAACCCACTGATCTCCAGACATAATCTCTGGATCAATCTCATCACTCCACTGATTTAAAGGAGATTGCTTCGAATTATAAAAGCTATCACCGATCGTAACTCCATACTCGTTAATGAACGGCTTTTCCATCTTAACCCCAGTACCCTTCCAAGAAGGAGAATTAATTTGATGGGGCAGAGTCTCGTCTAAAGAAAACTCATCTTTTTTGCTCATTTTCCAGCCTCTCTTCCATGCTATTTTATTTCAGGACCATTTTTAGTAGTATTTCCAAAGAAAATATCTTTATGAAGAATTGATTTTTATGAAAAGTTGAATACTAAAAAGAGGTGATAAATATGGAGCAAAAAGAATTTCCTGTTGCACATTTGAATGAGCATCAACTGCAGACACTTCAGCAAATTGAAGATAGCCTTCGTGCTGAAACTGGAGAAGAGATTGTGTTAATTGCCTATGAACATAAGGATAACTAAAAAGAAATGGTGCCTTACCACTTAGCGGGGAAAGGCACCATTTTACATTAATAAGACCTTGAACAATTGCGCAAAATAGTCGTGTACGACATTTTACTACTTGAGGGGGAACCATTTTGAAACGTAAAGTAGCGAAAAACCAAGCAGAAAAGCATACTAAAACACCTACAGAGAGTCTTCCCGATGCAGAATTTGCAGCAGAATTCAACCATGAAAATCCGATGAAGGCTGCAAACCGTAATTCGAAAAAAGGCAAACAAGGGAAGTCAAAATAACGATGACAAAAAAACACGTAAAAAGTAAAGATATCCAAAATCATAAAAAACCGACTCATAAAGACTTACTTCAAGAAGAGTTTGGAAGTGAAACGGGCGACGTAAACTCTTCAAAAATTTATGACCTCTTGTCGAAAGATAATGAGAAGAAAGAAAAGAAAGAAAACAAACGTAAGAAATAACAAGAAAACCGCTTGGATGCTATAAATGTCCAAGCGGTTTTTTTATGAGAATAAAATTGACATGAAACCAAATGGTGTTATAATACAAAAGTGAAACCAAAAGGTTACATATAAAAAGAGGAGAATTAACATTGGAAAAAAGTAAACTAAACAGCCTACAAAATATTAATCAAACCGTTATTCTCAAAGCACCTATTCAAAAAGTTTGGGATACAGTTTCAACTTCTCAAGGAATTGAATCATGGTTCATGCCTAATGACTTTCAAGCAGAATTAGGACATGAGTTTCATTTGCAATCACCCTTTGGTCCATCTCCGTGCAAAGTAATAGAATTGGATGCTCCTAATCGACTTTCTTTTACGTGGGACACAGAGGGTTGGGTTGTTTCGTTTTTGTTAAAAGACTTGGATGACAAGACAGAGTTTACGTTAATTCATAGTGGATGGAAAGAAGATGACGTGGTTCTTCCGAAAGCAAACGAGAAGAGCTCCGTTATTCGTGACCGAATGAATAACGGTTGGGTAGGTATTGTTCATAGTCTGCAAAAAGTTGTTGAAAACTAAATGGCTCAATCAGCACAAAAGCATGATGTTTTTCAGGCTATTGCTGATCCAACTCGGAGAGAAGTACTTCGATTACTTGCAGAAAAAGAATTACCGATTTCAGAGATTAGTTCACATTTTCCGATAAGTCGTACAGCTGTCGCCAAACACCTACATATCCTTTCTGAAGCTGAACTAGTTAGTGGAAGAAAGGTTGGTAGAGAAAAACGTTATCGGTTACAGCCAGAGCCTTTAACGGAATTAAAGCATTGGCTTTCCTTTTACGAACAATTTTGGAATAACAAATTGTCAATTCTTAAACATATCGTTGAAAATAAAGAAGAGTGATTGGTGCATAGTCCCTGATTACTAAAGTGAATTGGGGACAGGCACCTTCTATACTTCGACAATTCTTCGTGTAAATAGTGAAGTTGTTAGGCCAACTGTAAGAATTGTAATAATGGACAAAAGAAGAGTTTCGGTTGAAAATAAAAAACCTCCCATTATAATGACAATAAAATCAATGATAAATATCAAGATGCCAACATTAACACCTGTTTTGTCTGAAAGAAATTGAGCTAGTAAATCTGTTCCACCAGTACTCGTCCGGAATTTAAGCATAATCCCGATTCCCAAGCCCACAAACAGGCCACCCAAAATTGAGCTAAGAGCGGCATCAATTGGAAGCAAAGCGTCAAAAGGCTTCACTACATCAATTAAAATAGAAGAAACTAACATTCCGTGTAAACTATTATAAAAATAATCCTTATACTTAAACCATGCGAGTATGAAAATAGGGACACTTAAAATGATAATTGCAAATCCTGCGTTCACTCCCCATAAATACTTCACAATAAGGCCAATCCCAATAATCCCGCCATCAAGAACTCTGTAGGGCACGAGGAAAAAATTGATCCCCATCGCTAATAATAAACTACCGATAACAATAACAAGTCCTTTTCTAATAAAGAACACCGCCACTCCCCCTACAACTGGACATGTTTATAGTCTATGTGCAGTGGGGAAAAACATGTGAAAGGGAATCGAAATTGTATGTTCTTCCAACAATGGGTTTGTTCCTCAGACAGGTTAGTGCATACCATTATAGATGAAGGCACAATTTAAGAGGAAAGGTAAGGACACGATACCTAACGTGAACGTTAAACTTAATGACAGGATCAATTGAAAAAGAGGAGGTGTGTGGGGTCGTATCAGTGTTATTTGACAATGATAAGACAGCCCAATTCATGACGACAATATTTAATTTAATGTTGATAGCTGTGTTAATTGCGTTAACTGGATTTTTTGTGGCAACTGAATTTGCGATTGTAAAGGTAAGAGGTTCGAAAATTGATCAATTAATTGCAGAAGGAAAAAAAGGTTCAGTAGCTGCAAAAAGGGTTATCACTCACCTTGATGAATATTTATCAGCCTGTCAATTAGGAATTACTGTGACAGCGCTAGGTCTTGGTTGGTTAGGTGAACCTACTGTTGAAAAGCTCCTACTTCCTTTGTTTATCCGATATGAGTTAAGCGAGTCAGTTTCCCATATATTATCCTTTGGTATTGCTTTTGCACTAGTCACGTATTTACACGTCGTCGTGGGAGAGCTTGCACCAAAGACGGTTGCGATTCAAAAAGCTGAGGCTGTAACCCTTCTTTTCGCAGGCCCAATTATATTGTTCTACAAAATCATGTATCCATTTATTTGGGTACTCAATGGTTCTGCACGCCTGCTCGTCGGACTGTTTGGGTTAAAACCAGCTTCAGAGCATGATCTCGCACACTCAGAGGAAGAACTTCGTATTTTGTTATCTGAAAGCTTTAAAAGTGGAGAAATTAATCAAAATGAGTTAAAATATGTTAATAATATCTTTGAATTTGATGATCGCATTGCAAAAGAAATCATGGTTCCAAGAACAGAGATTGTTATCATACCTATTGATTTTACAATTGAAGAAGTCGTCGAACTGATCCGAGAAGAACATTATACTCGTTACCCTGTTGTTAATGGTGATAAAGATAATATTTTAGGTTTAATTAACATTAAAGAGCTTTTAACTGTTAAAATAATGAAAGAGCCATTAACAGATGAACTAAACTTAGAATCATTTATTAAGCCGATTATTCGCGTAATTGAATCCATTGCGATTCATGATTTGTTAGTCAAAATGCAAAAAGAACGAACTCATATGGCTATTCTTATTGATGAGTATGGTGGGACGTCAGGTCTAGTAACGGTAGAGGACATTCTTGAAGAAATTGTTGGTGAGATTCGTGATGAATTTGATGCTGACGAAGTTGCTGAAGTTCGTAAGCTAAAAGATCACCACTTTATTTTCAACGCTAAAGTATTGATTAACGAAGTAAATGACTTACTAGGTACAGATTTATCAAATGAAGATGTTGATACAATTGGTGGCTGGTTTCTAACAGAAAAGATTGATACTAAACTTGATGATACAATAGAAGAGCAAGGTTTTTTATTTAAGGTCAAAGCCATTGATGGACATCACATCCAATTCATTGAAGTGTGTAAGTCTTGATAAAGCTCTATTCATGTAGAGCTTTTTTGTATAAAGAAATTCAGTAAATAAAGAGGAGAAACAAATGAACGGTCAACATACAAAGATGGATACCTTTAAAAAATTCATCTTAAATAATAAATTTGTCTTATTTTTAATGGTTTTATTATTAATTGGATTAAATATTTTGGTACTAATGAAGGTATCGTTTATTTTCACTCCAATTGAAGTGTTAATTAAAACCGTATTACTGCCGATCATTTTGGCAGCTGTTGTTTTTTATTTATTAAATCCAATCGTCAACTATCTAGAAGGCTGGAAAATTAGACGAGTTTATTCAATTATTTCCTTGTTTATCATAATCATTGGATTGCTCACGATTTTAATTGTCTCGGTTATTCCTTTTTTAAGAGAACAAGTCATGAGCTTAATCATTAGTTTTCCTCAATATGCACGTGATGTAGAGGCACTTACAAAAGATGTACTTGGCAGTCAGTTTGTGAACCAAGCACAGCAAACTTTAAATATTAATATCCAAGATTTTTCAGATAAAATATCTGAACAGGCTACAGCTTTAATTGATAGCACTTTCACTGGTTTGGGAAATATTGTTGTGGCAGTGAAGGACTTTATTTTAGCACTTATAACCCTCCCTTTTATTCTGTTTTATTTATTAAAAGATGGTAAAAAGCTTCCAGCTTATTTTTTGAATTTTATCCCAATTAACTTACGCGACCACACATTCACGGTGATGCAAGAAATGAATAATCGAATTAGTTCCTATATTCGAGGTCAAATTATTGTAAGCTTTTGTATAGGGTTTTTACTTTTTATTGGCTTTTTGATAATTGATTTGGAATATGCTTCTTTACTGGCTTTAATTGCAGCTTTTACGAGTATTGTCCCATATCTTGGACCAGCCATTGCGATCACCCCAGCGTTAATTATTGCAATTGTAACTTCACCACTTATGTTACTCAAGCTAATCATCGTTTGGACAGTTGTTCAATTAATTGAAGGGAAATTCATATCGCCACAAATCATGGGTAGAAACCTACACATCCACCCAATCACAATTATCTTCGTGATTTTAACAGCGGGTAATCTCTTTGGAATCGCGGGAATCATCCTAGCAGTACCAGGATATGCCATCCTAAAAGTCATCGCCGTGCATTTGTTTGAATGGTTTAAACTTCGTAGTAATTTGTATGAAAAAGAAGACAGGGAACTTGATAAATAGTATTAAAATGACTTCCAAAACAAGTGATCTTTCAGGTTGCTTGTTTTTTATTTGTATTTTTTTACAAAAAAAGGATTCACTCCTAGATACAGCGAACCAATATAAGGATGCTTGAGAAGTACTAGTGCAAATAAAGAGATTCTCGAGCAAATATCAGGATTCTCGTGTATATATCCTGCTTTCGTAGTTATCCAAAACAACATTTTAAAAGGAAGTGCTGAACTTGAACTACCACATAAAACAGGCAACAGAGTCCGACATGGAATTTCTATGGGAGATGCTCTATCAAGCGATACATGTACAAGAGGGACAGCCGCGTCCGTCGCGGGACATTTTAAAGGATCCCAATATTTCAAGAGAACTAAGCAATTGGGGGAGAGCTGAAGACAAAGCTATACTTGCAATAGACGATCAAGACAAACCATTAGGTGCGGGTTGGATTCGACTTTTTGACGAAACGAACCAAACGTATGGCTATTTAGATAATGAAACACCCGTTGTTGGAGGTTTAGCCATTTTACCAGAATACCGCGGCAAAGGAATTGGGACTAAGCTACTTAAAGCTTTGATGAATGAAGCAAGAGTCGCAGGTTTTAAGAGTATCTCTTTAAGTGTTGATCCTACTAATTCAGCACTTCATTTGTATGAGAAATTTGGGTTTAAAAAAGAGGGGATAAATGGAACATCATGGGATATGAGAGCGATGTTGAGAGGAGAATTTTAAATTTTTTGGAACATACGTTCTTACCTGTGGTATAATGATTATATAAAGTTTATAAGAAATAGGTGAATGGAATTGAACGGAACAGCACACACAGCATTGGGAGCAGCAACAGGATTCGTTGTAGCAAATTTCTATCAAACTGATCCGTCAACGACCGCAATTTTAGTAGGAGTTGGGTCGATAGCAGGGTTAATCCCTGACATGGACATTGATGGAAAGCTAAGCAACAAAATTACATTCTCTCACGAAATTGTTCGATCAGTGGCACAAAGTATTGGATTTTTGATGATTCTTTATAGCTTTTTTGAAGGTATAGGACAACAGAAGTGGCTTGGAATTGGAGTAGGAATTGGCATTATAGTGATTTCTTCGTTCATTAAACAGAGGCATATGCTGACTATAACAGGGGCTGGAGTACTAGCTGGTGGGATTTCACTACAAGAAAGCTGGTTACTATTGTTAGGGATTTATATTATACTAGCTTCTTTTGTCGCACATAGAAGCTACACTCATTCAGTAGTCGGACTACTTTTCTTCGGATTCATTGCGTATCAATGTCAGGAATCACTTGGTATAACCGGACTCTTCGCAACATGTCTAGCAGGATACGTGAGTCACATTGTAGCGGATATGAAGGTATTACCATTTAATAAACGAGGAGTAAAATTGTTGTTACCTTTTTCGAAAATGGAGATTTGATGATCAGTTTTCATTATATTTATAGGAAAAACTCCTTCTGTATTGGTAAAATAAAGAAATAGGAACGTATAAAAGGGAGTGATGAAAATGGTAAAAGCTTTAATCTTTGATTTCGATGGAACAATTGCAGACACACTACCATCCCTGGGGGTTTATCTATGATCAAGTATCCATTATTAACAAAGGGCGCAACTATAGGCGTTACTGCACCTTCATCTGGTGTGCCAATTGAGTTGCATGATATCTTAAAGCTTGCAATTAAAAGAATGGAAAACAAAGGACATACCGTTTTGTGTGGAGATACTGTATGGACGCAGAACAAGGCAAAATCAGCTCCTGCCAAACAGCGTGCTGAGGAATTTAATAAGATGATGGAAGACGAAAATGTTTCAATCCTGATCCCTCCATGGGGCGGTGAATTATTAATTGAAATGCTTGAATATGTGAACTATGAAACTATGAAGGAAAAGTGGATTTTAGGTTATTCGGATACAAGTGCTTTACTGTTAGCTATCACTTTAAAGACGGGTCTAGCCACTGCAAATGGCACGAATTTGGTGGATTTACGAGGTGAATATTCAGATCCAACGACAGCAAAGTGGCAAGCAGTTCTCTCAACTCATGTTGGTGAAAAGGTGATCCAAACTTCCTCTGAAAAATATCAAAAAGAATGGCAACACACTAATCCATCATCATGTATATTCCATTTAACCGAACAAACATATTGGAGAACAGCTTCAACTAAAAGTGTAATAGTCGAAGGCAGACTACTTGGTGGTTGCATTGATATTATCAGACACTTAATTGGCACACCTTATGGAGATGTCAGAACGTTTTCTAAAGAGAGACTGAATCAGGGACCAATTTTGTGGTATTTTGAAAACTGTGAATTATCAACAACAGATCTACGCAGAACATTGGTTCAAATGAAGTTAGCAGGTTGGTTTGAAAATTGTTCTGGTGTGATGTTTGGTAGAAGTAATGCTAATCAAACTGTCGAAAATTATACGATTGAGGATGTTTATAAAGAACTCTCAAATGAACTTCAAATTCCAGTTATATATGATATTGATTGTGGTCACTTACCTCCGCAAATCACCTTTGTAAATGGAGCTTATGCAGAAGTTATTATTGAAGATGGAAAAGGGACAGTTACTCAGTATTTCAACTAATCAATTCGATAAATTACGATCGATTTTTTTGAGAAGGAGAATATTAAATGATCGAGTTAAATAAGAAGATTGCGATTGTAACAGGTGCAAGCCGGGATCAAGGAATCGGCGCAGCCATCTGCCGTGAACTAGCAGGCAAAGGTTTAGATCTATTTTATACTCACTTTTCCAGCTACGATAAAATGATTGATTATGAGGACGTACAGGGAAATTGGTCGACTTTATTTACCGAAGAATTAAAAGGTTTTGGAGTCAGAGTAGAAGACATGGAGTTAGATTTAGCGGATCCTGATGCACCGTTTAAACTTTTGAAAGAAGTGGAATCTAAGCTAGGGACACCGTCTATATTAGTTAATAACGCTACTTATTGTGTTCCAGTAGGATTTCGAGACTTACAAAGCTCAGTTTTAGATGAACATTATGCTGTTAACGTTAGAGGTACCTGTATGTTATCAGGATGCTGCTCGCCTAATATCATTTTTAGCAAGTGATGATGCACAATGGATTACTGGACAAATTATTCATTCGGATGGTGGGTTTTGGGATTAAATGGAGTTTTTTAAAAAGTCTATAACGATTTTGGTTTTTGGTAAATATTATTTCACTCATTGGACAAACTTTCTTCAGGAGGGATTCCAATGAGAAATCAACTTGAAAAAACCATACTAAGGTTCTTGTTAGTATTCGGCATTGTAACTTTTTTTAACCTAATCAGAAAACCTCCAGTGAAGGACTGGCTAATCATATTCCTCATTAAGGGTTATATCTCTTCCATTCTTGATAAGTTACTTGTTCGCAAAGGTTACATTGACTACCCGGTTAAGCTCTTCAAATCCTTTGACATTAGCTTTATTTTTGACTATTTGTTATTTCCTGTCACATGTGTTTACTTTAATCAGTTCACTAAAGCATCAACTCTTCCTGGAATAATTGCAAAACTCTTTGCATTCAGCATTCCAATGGCCATCATTGAACATATCCTAGAAAAAAAGACCAAGCTAATAAGCTTTAAAAAGGGCTGGAATACATATCGTAGTTTCATAACTGTAAATATAACTTTTATACTTGTTCGTATTCTCATTGGAGTTATTAGAAAAGCAGATAATACACCTGTTCCAGAAAACAGATAGGGGATTATTTCATTGCTAAGGAAAGATTTTATCTAAATTCTATATGAATATATAAAACATAAAATAATATTGAATCAAATAATAAAGTTAACTTACTCTCAAATTAACTAATAGCAGTTTTCTAAAAATGAGAGCTGCTTCAGGTCTACGTCAATACTTGAAAACAAATAAGAGTAGGATTACCCTTTATAAACTTCCATACTAATTTTATATAAAAAACTAAAGTTTTTGAAACTTTTATAAGCCTTTTCTGTCTATATGAATGTGAGAATTTAGTTCATTTGGTAAAGGAGGCTTTTTCATGGAAAGTATCAGTCGATTTATCTTGTTCATAGATAATTATTTTTTGTTAAGTAGTTTTAGTAAAACAATTATTCAGTGGAGTTTAACTGCACTTATCCTCTTTTCATTGCTGACCCTAATATTCAAAAAAACGCCAAAACCAACTTTCACTTTGTACATAGGTTTTGCAGTGCGTATTGCGCTTCTTATCGGAATTTCTATTGAAATGTTCCATCAAGTGAAAGTAACTGAGTTAACTGAGCTATATTATAACAAAACCCCTTCTTATAGGCAGTTTCTTCACTTTATGTTTTTTGGTTATATCATTGTTTCTGGTTTTTATTATATGATCACGTTGAACCAGAAAAAGTACAAAGGCTTGTTCTATACCTTTGATATTGCCATTCTGACCATGCCAATTCTCCAATTGCTGACTAGCTTCATTATTAATGTACGTAAGGAGGGTTTCCTCCTGGATGATTTTGTGGTGCTCCTTATTATTTTGCTCGTTACGAGTACGCTTATTTACTTGTTCTTTGTAAGCTATTGGAAAAAGAGACTTAAGTTTATTGTTCCGTTTTATCTAGTGATTTTTTTCTGTTTACTTTTTCAATTCAGTAGTCTTGTTATAGGTACAGGCATACTTGAATTTGTAGAGGTCGTTAATCTCTATCTTTTTCTTGGGTTATTAATGACGTATCATCTACTCAACACTTCTGAGAATAAGTTTGTCTACCAGGGTAAAAAACCATTTGTCGTGGTCTTAACAATTATTTTTGTAATCCTTGTCAATCCATTTTATAACATTGGTAATCTCGCCCTTGCTACAACAAATGCTGAAGTGAAATTACGCTATTATCAATCTACTGATCTCGTTACGTTGAGTGAAGCAGAAGAAATAGCAGAAATCAGTACGGGAGATGACGATTTTTTCTTAAGGCAAAACGCACATGAAGATTTCCATAATCGCTACTTTTTTGAATCGGAAAATTATACAGTAGATGTAGACGGAGTTTCTGAAGCTGTGATGAATCTTCATCGTAAAACGGATCCAATGGGAAGAAAACTTCAAAAAGAAGAATATGTTACAAAATCTAAAAAATTGCTTCAATCCATTGGAAGAACGTTAAAAGAAGAACAATTGCATATAGAGGCTTCCAAAAAAGGTGACACAGTTGAGGTTAAGATGTTACCTAAAGTAACGGACGGTAGTACTTTGAAAGATCAGTGGGGAACCGTGTTTGTTTGGGAGAAGGAATCTCTAATTGAATTTCATGAAAAAGTTATTCTTTATCCGTTAGAATCGTTGAAAAATGTTGCATTAACTGATGAGGATATCGCAAAAAAATAGATCAATTCTACTCAATATTGAAACAGAAAACCCCTGCTTATGTCCTGGAATACGCAGTATATGGATATAGCAATCGAACCATCGATTTACAGGTCAACACATCCAATGGTCATTTCATAACCCTTGATGGAAAAAATGGTGAAGTAAAGGATTTCACAGGTAGTTTGGACAAGGTTAAAGACTTGAATTTTTCTGATATTGAAAAAGAAATTTTACAAATGAAACAAGTAGATGAAAAAGAGTGGGAACGTTTTAGAGAGCAAAGTTCCTGGTTGTGGAGAGAGAAGTCAAATGATCAATCAAACCTACACTTTACTCATAGTTTCGGATATACAGAAGGTGAAGCCCATTTTAGCTATTCAGAGAGTATTGACTATTTAAAGTTCAGGCCTAGCTCTACTAAGAATGATACAAGAGAAGCTGCGTACAAAGCAGTAGAAAAGGCAAATGGCAATGAGAAGATTTATGCGAAGAGAGCCAAACTTACTCATGTAATTGATAACAATGACACTATTAGAGAAGCTTGGCTAGTAGTAATCCAGCCAGTTGGAAAAGCTGAACATCGCTTATATCTCGTGGATGTTGAAACGCAAAAGGTGGATGCTATTTATGAATAGGAAGGAAGAATGTGCTGTTTTTCAAGATTTAGTTGAATTGTATCTGGATAAGGATTTAGAGCAGGATTCGATGGAATGGATGGAGAAACATGAAAATAAATGTCAGTATTGCTTGGATCGAAGGAATGATCCAGAAGCTTTGCCTGAACGGTCCAATGATGATCAAGAAAAGATTTGGTCAATACGAGTAGTGATTTTCATTTTATATACATCATTCGTCGTGTTGTCCATTTGGATGTCTGCGTGGTATTTTTGGTAAATGAAAAATTGGCATAGTTTAGAAGACTTGTATCAACAATATCATTCAGAGATCTTTCGCTATCTATTCAAAAGAGTACGTCATAAAGAAACAGCACAAGATCTTGCTCAAGAAACATTCTTAAAAGCATTCAATGGCTTGGCAAGCTTTAAGGGGCAATCGTCAGTGAAAACATGGCTCTATACAATTGCACATAATTCATTCATAAATTGGTATCGAAAAGAGATGAATTACACGTACAACTCAATAGATAACTTCAGTTTTATAAATGAAAACGCTGATCAAAACCCAGAGGAATACCTTGCAAAGAAAGTTAGACAGGAACAGGTTATGGATACAATTTATCAATTAAAGGAAGATTTCCAACATGTCATTATCCTTAGAGAATTTCAAGAGCTGTCCTACCAAGAGATCTCAGAAGTGCTAGGCTGGAAAATTTCTAAAGTGAAAACTAGTTTACATCGAGCAAAGCTAGAGTTTCGAAAAACACTAAGTAAAGCCGAGGATGATCGATATGAAGTGTAGTCTAGTTCGGGATTTACTCCCTCTATATATAGAGCAAGACTGTTCACAAGTTACAAAAAAGCTTGTTGACCATCACTTAGAAAGCTGTGAAACATGTAAAAAAGATTATGAATTAATGGAAAAGCCTCTGGAACTGAGAATTGAAATAGAAGATATCACACTAGTCGATGGAAAAGAAAATGCGAATGCAATGTGGAAAAAATATTACGGAAAATTGATTCTTCAAGGAGTTTTATTGTTTTTATTCGTGTATTCAATTATTGTTTTTTTAATTATTGGATGAAAGTAGGGTGAAAGAAATGACAAAATTTAAAATCCCTGCAATTTTTATAGGAAATCTAATGTTCTGTTAAGCGGCACAATTCTTCAGTAAAGAAGTATAGAGGTGATATAGATGAGAAGATTTATTGCCGACCTTGCTGGAGCAATATTTGACATTATAAATTTTATTTTAACAAGTATCAGTTATTTGATTAGTGGTATGTTAATAGTCGGTTTACCACTTTACCTTTTAGTGATGGTGTTTGAACTATTTAGTAAGTGATTATTTTAATGGGGCTTTAGTTGAACAAGAAAACAAACAAAAAGGATCTCAAAATCTGAGTCCTTTGTCTGTATTGATCTTCCGCAACCGGCCGCAGGGCTTTGCTAGGTTTAGTTAGTATGATCCAAAGTTATTACTACATTTCCCTTTTTGTGTCCATTTTCTACATATCTGTGAGCCTCGGGAATTTGTTCCAGTGGGTAGCGTCTATCTATGACCGATTTTATCTTACCCGTCTCAATAAGTTCTTTGAGGAAAATTAAATCTTCAGTACGTACCTTTGCTATCCCTTGCCCTTCAACTGACACGTATGTCCCGTTCGGAGTAAGTGCTTTCTTGCAATTTGATTTCGAGCTTTTCCCAACTGCATCAAAGATGATATCATAACGCTCTTCTCTTTTCGTAAAATCCTCTTTCGTATAATCAATTACCTTGTCGGCTCCCAGCGATTTCACCAATTCAAAATTTGCGGCACTACATACCCCGGTAACTTCTGTCCCAAAGTATTTGGCAAGCTGTACCGCGGAAGTCCCTACCGAACCGGAAGCTCCATAGATAAGAACTTTTTGTCCGCCCTGGATATTTCTTTTTCTAAGAAAATGCAGTGCTGTAGTTCCACCAAAAAGAACGGCAGCGGCTTCCTCATAAGTCACATTGGACGGTTTGATTGCCACTAATCCGTCTTCAGGTAGACAGGTGTACTCGGCATAAGCACCAAACCTCATCCCAGTTAGCGAAAAAACCGGGTCACCTTTCTTAAATCGTTTTACATCTTTGCCTATTGCTTCAATTTCACCTGCTAACTCCACCCCCAATATAGGTTTTCTTGGTTTTCTTAGACCCAAGAATATACGCATGGGGAACCATAACAAGATAGGACTATTGAAAGTCCGAACTCTTATGTCCCCTGATGCTACTGTTGTCGCATGAACTTTTACCAGTATTTCATTGTCCTTGGGAGTAGGTTTTTCTACCTCTTTGAGCTGAAGAACATCGGGTGGTCCGTATTTTGTGCATACAATTGCTTTCATAAGTTTCCTCCAAAATTGCTTTGATTTGATCATGTTAATCTTATGATATACTACACACAAAAATGTCATTGTACTTGTATTCAAACCAGAAAGAAAGAACGTACGTATATTTACAATGAAGATGAAGTGATCAAAAGCTTGTAGAATTAAAATTGATTAAGAAAAATTAATGGAAATCTTCAAGGTGAAAATATGACGCGCCTGTTAATAATGAGAATGAGGATGCTCCCTATGAGGTAAGCATAAGACCGAGTGAAATAAAGCTTTTAACATTGAAATATACATAAATGGATCAAAGGTTGAAAACGACGTTGAAAGTGGCATGGCTATGAATGTTAATATCATGGTGAAATCTGAGGGTGAAGTAAGGACTCTATGAGAAATGAAGAAAAAAAGGATGAGTAATCTTCCACGATCGGGCGTAATTCTAGTACAAGGTATTGTGTCTTTTTTAGTTATCATCTTAAACATGGTATTGCTTATTTGATCCAAACTGTGCCATCTGATTTTGTAACAAATAAATACAGGGTAAAAAGATTATTCTTTTTTACCCTGTTCAAGTAAATCAATGATTTTATCCAGTTTCTTTTCGATGTTATTTGACTTGCTCTCTTGTTTTCTACCAAAAAAATAGAAATAATTTTTGTTGCTGTAACTTGGTTGCTGTCATGGAGTGTGTTAAAAGCCAGGAGAAAATAATTCAAACTAAAGGGGCTTTCCTTTAATTATCTTCAATAATCAGGCGCTTTTTCTAAATATGGAATTCGTCCTTTTTCACGTCTTCCAACGTTTTTAGGCCGTAACCTGGAAGAGTGAAGAGGCTAGGGTCGGCATTTTTATACTTAGGCTGATACCTTCATAGTGTAATAAAAGAAGCTCTAAATGTTATACTCGCAAATTCCCCTGCATAAATTCTATATTGAGAATTAAGAGGCAGGTGGGCTGAATATGGACACGTATTATCTTAGAAAAGCGATCCATTACTATCACACAAAAATACAAGAAACAAATAATCCTTATTATTGGTTCTATCTGGCTGATGCGCAGGTAAGAGCGGGATTAACAGAAGAAGCACTGCAAACGATTGATAACGCCTTGTCGTTCCCAAATCCGTATCCTTCAAAGCAAGAGCTACTGGAAATGAAGGCGAAGCTTCAGCATGATCCTTCAAGAGAAATGAATTCGAACAGACCTTCAATTGTGGCTACAAAGCGGGGTGATATTCAAGGGGACGGTATAATTGACAATGTCCTCCTTACCGCAAATAAAACCCCTAATAGTCCATTTAGGAAAAATATAACTCTGGTCGTCCAAAATGGAAGTACAAATCACATTCAGCAAATCCCGTTTAAAAATAACGTGGGATACAATCCGACACTCTTTCTTGGTGATTTTACAGGAAACAAGGTCGATGATATTTTAGTGGTCATTGATACGGGAGGAAGCGGCGGTGCTATATATGCGTATGTATTTTCTTATATTAACGGTCAAATGAGACAGATTTTTAATTCCGATGTATTCAATAATGACTATAAGTACGGTGTTACCTATCAAGATCAATACAAAGCGACTGTGATTAGTCATAAACTAAAAGAAAAGTACATTCTTGATCTTAATTACAAGGGCAAGGAATATTTAACTGATATTTATAGCAAGAATGGTGTTTTGAAGGCACCAATAGAAGGCTGGGTCAATCCTTTGTCTGGTTTATATCCGGTTGATTTTAATAGGGACGGCATATATGAGCTCGAAGCGTATCAGAGGATAGCCGGGAGGTACAATGCTGACTCACTTGGATTTGTACAGACCGTATTGAAATGGAACGGGCAGGTGTTCGGTCCTGACCGGCAGAATGTGGCCATCTTTGGCGGAGAAATATAGCTGCTGGATTCAGATTCATTATTTTTGTAAGAAAGGTATCTAAAAGAAGAAACTTCTTCTGTGTACGAGATTAATAAGACTTATTTTCATGGTAATTTTTAATCATTGTATCCTCTGAAAAATCTAAGATGTAATAGATGAAGCAAAAATAAATATGGATAAGTAAATGCCGAATGCCAATATTTCCAACCGTTGTGATAAAAATATCCTGACTTTATGGAGAGAAACTCGAAAAAAAGGCAAAAAATAGTCCAACAAAAAATATAGAAAAATTGATATAGTAATGATTTTTTAAATGGATAGAAGTTCATGAATAAAACGCCTGATGAAGGGAAAAGCAACAGAATAGGTAAAAAACCAGCAAACTGGACACCAGGAGAAAAATAACCATATAAATTATATTTAAGATCGAAGGTTATATCAGTAAAAAATCCTAAAACTATCGAAAATAAGGCAATAGCATATAATTCAGATTTTTTTAATCTTTTTGGGACAAATATAGCCACGGTCATGAAAATTATTACAGAGATGATTAAGAAAACCATAAACAATTCCCTTTCTTGTCAAAAAATGTCGAAACAATAGATAGTGTTACCTAAAAAAAACTGGATAAACGACATTGTGATAAAAAGAAAAGTAATACTATTATGCTAAAACCTAAATGGTTAAAAGAAGTGCACATGAGTTAATTAACGTTTAGTTGTTGCGTAGTACGAAAACAATATGCTAGATAAGATTAGCTTGTTCAACAATCAGGCGCCATTCTTTAATAAGAAGGCGTCTTTTGCCTTTGGTCATATTCTTGAATAAGAGTAGGAATAGTAGAAAGTGAATCGAAGGTCTATGTTATTCAATTAATGAAGGCAGAATAGTTTTGAATAAGACATAAGCAAAAATGATAGGAGTTTAACATATGGAATTTGAAAAGTATATGGAATCCAATTTTCCAAACTTATCACTTCGACCCGCTTTGTTTTATAGCTGGGATATCGGAATTCGATTTGAATTAGGGGTTGAATGGAAAAGAGAATATGATTATGAGAACAGTCCTTATCTTAAAGGAGTTTATAAAGGGGTAATCAACTTGTTTAAATCTTTACATTTAGATGATGAAGAGATTTTTATCGTAGCAAATGTAAATGATTACGGAGATAAAAAAACATTTAAACACAAAATTAATATTTTCTATCCTTTTGTGAGGGATAAGAGTGTTCTATTCAAATTAAAGCATAAAGTAATACCGTACATATTTCCTGAAGATGATGAAGAAGGTCTATATAAAACACATAGGTTTATTCTTAGATGTAAAACATCAGATATTAGATATGTCCCTCTTTTAAAAGCTATATGCAATCAGGATATGGGAATAAAACCAAGCATTTTTCATGATATCTTTTTTATTAATATTAATAGAGAGACCATTTTTCATGTTTATGATGATAGAGGTTGTGATTTGTTGGCTAAATCACCTGAAACTATTCGTTGTATTTATAATTCATACAACGAATGGATTTTGGATTACGATAGAGAAGAAATTGATAAAGTATTTAGATGATTATTTAGAAAATAACAATTTTATTGAACTGAGGGGAGCTTTTCTTCAATAAGGTCTTTGAAACGATCTTTCAACAATCGGGCAAGATGCTTAAATAGGGGCATAAGAGAACTTCAAATTCATCTAATGAGTGGCACCTCTTCACAGTTAAATCTAGAAGTGAAGCAAAGGTATATTATTTCATAGAAAATGTACTACTGCCTTTTCATCGTGTTAATAAATAAGACTTTTTGTTAATCTAACGAGTGAGATACTTAAATAGAGCATCTCATTTGTTATTCCACGAACTGGCGCATTTCTTGAAAGAGAATTAGCGCTTTTTTTATGCAAGTAAAAGCAGAGAATCAAATAAGTTAGGTGCACCGTAAGTATTAGGTAATTGTAATTACTTGCTGTAAGAGATTTTGCTATAAGAAAAGTATTTATAACTTATAGAAATAGTCATATCACTAGTTTATGATTAAAAGGAAGATGATGAAAACAACTAGGCATAGGTGGGGTTAAGTTGATTCTTTTAGACTATATTATTAATCTTTCAATTTTTTCTCTAATGGTTAGTACGCCATTAGTCATTAGCTCATTTATCAACTATAAACCACATAAGCAGTTTCGCCTTTGGGTTAGCGTATATGCAGGAATTGTTTCCGTTATTCTCGTTATGTTATCTATCCAGCAGCATGGTTATTCTTACGATATTCGATACGCGCCTGTCATCCTGGTTTTTGCTTATCTTGGACCAGTTGCAGGATTAATTACTGGGTTATTTTCATTGATTACAAGACTGTATACAAGTGGTCAATGGTACCCAGCTATTATGGGGTGGACAATTATCATGATTTGTTTTTCAGTCATACATTTTTATATATCCAGTCTCACACAAGTAAAAAAATGTGTCATTCTATTTGGATCTTATCTTGTAATCTATGTGATTACTGTACCATTCGTTTTCAACATATTTAGAGATAATCCAGTTTTTCATTTACAATATCTACTTTTTGTGATGTTTGGAGTGATCGTAGGTGGATTACTTATTGAGTCATATTTGAAATTATATAGAATAATTACTGAAAAAAAGAGAATGGAGAACACACTAGCAGCAAGTGAATCAAAATACCGATTAATCGCGGAAAACACGACAGATCTCATAATGGTTATTGATAAAGAGCACTCAATTAGTTACTATTCTCCTTCCCATGAGCAAGTATTAGGGTACAATTCCTCTGATCTGGAAGTAATTGGATTATGTATGTTAATTCATCCGGACGATGTTTATTTGTTTAGAAATAATATTAAGACAATGTTTGAAAATATAGAATCTTATTCAATGGAATTCCGTCTCCAACACAAAGATGGTCATTGGATAGAATTTGAATCCCGTTGTATGCCTGTAAAGGGTGAGGAACATTTCATAGAGAATATCGTCCTAATAAGCCGAGACATCTCTGAACGTTTAAAAGCAGAGGAAATTCTGTTGCAGTCTGAGAAGCTATCTATTGTCGGGGAACTTGCAGCAGGAGTGGCACATGAAATACGGAATCCTCTAACCACAATAAAAGGTTTTATTCAGCTTTATAAAAGAGGGAATAGTTCGATTATTGAATATAATGATTTACTTTTAAGCGAACTGGAGCGTATTGAAACGATTACAAGTGAACTGCTATCTTTAGGAAAACCCCAAGCGATTCAGCTTAACCGGACAAATTTACTAGAATTGGTTGAAAATACGCTTGAGTTACTATCCCCTCAGGCCCATATGAATAATATCCAGTTCAAACTAAAGTTTGAAGAATCAACTTTTTTATAACTTGTGAGAAGAATCAATTAAAGCAGGTATTCCTAAATATTCTAAAGAATGCGATTGAGGCTATGCAAGAAGGTGGGGATATTGAAATAAACCTACGAAAAGGTGCAAATGGTGAGTGTATTATTTCTTTTCAAGATCAGGGCTGTGGAATCCCAGAAGAAATACTTCCTCGTTTAGGCGAACCTTTTTATAGTTTAAAAGAAAAGGGAACCGGACTCGGTTTAATGATTTGTAATAAAATTATCAAGCAACACAATGGTGGTATTACTTATAAAAGTAAAGTGAAAGAAGGAACTTTAATCGAGATCAGGTTACCTTTGACAAATTAATAAACTTCTTTTAGATGGTTATGGTATTGAAAAATATTTTAAAGGACATTTTAAAAATTTTGAAACAGTACAAATATTAGTGAATTAATAGTTAAACAGTCTTGTTATAATTTCATTCTTCAACAATCGAGCGCAAAAATCTTAAACGAGAAGTATCTCAAACTATCATCCTTGTTGGAATTGGATATTGATAAAGCAGAACGAGAGTATTTATTTTGGTTGAATGAAAAAGGAATCAAAACCCATTATTACAAAAAATATAGAGTTTATCATGAGAGCTATATTAAAACTCCAATAGCAAGTTTTTTAAGGAATGTTTATACTATCTTGTTCCATTTGACTGATCAACGAGAAGAATGGGAAAAAGTCAAATGGGATGTTCGGGTTTTACATGATAAATACGGTGTCGATTACAACAAAAGCCAAAGGAACTAAGAACAAACCTCTCTAAATTCCTCTAAATTAAGGAATTTTCATGAGAGGTTTGTTTTTATATGTCCCTCTTCGAAAAATACTTCCGAGTATCTTCACGTATTTGTTTGGGTAAGACACGATCAAGTTCTTCATTTAACCATGATAGTGTTTTACTACGCAATTCATCACGCATTTTTTCTTCCCCAGAGAGCATAACTAAATTGATGGTGCAAGAGGAAGGAGCTGAACAGCAGTTTTCTCTATACAAATAACCATTATTTTTAATATTTTTACATTGAAAAATAGGCTTAGATCCCTCAACTGCTTCAATAACATCCCAAAAGGAAATATCTTCTGGGGACTTAGATAACCTATATCCTCCCTTTACACCAGGGACAGAACTAACAATGCCAGCCTTAGATAATTTACCGAATACTTTTGAAAGAAATGTCTCAGAAAGTCCTTGGAATTCTGCCAAATCCTTTATCCCAACACTTACCTTTGATGGAGCATCAATTAAATAAACCAGACAATGTAAAGCATATTCAACTCCGACACTATACTGCATATAAACTCACCTGCTTTTGATTTTAAGGGCTATAAAATTGTATCTAGTATTTAGAGTGTTAGTCAAATAAAAGTAACCTGTTTTTGGTAAACCATATTGATTTGACAAAAATAATTATAGTATATATTATAGACAATATTAATCGCCGATTAAATTAGTCTTTAATTAAAACTTAAATTCATTTCAAAGGGGAAATAAAAATGAACAAAACACTTATCATTAATGCACATCCAAAAATAGATGATACTTCTTCCGTTAGCTTGCAGGTTTTTAACCACTTTTTGAAGGCTTATAAAGAGTTAATTCCTAATAGCGAGGTAATTGAACAGATTAACTTGTACAGTGATGTAGTGCCTATGATAGATAAAACAGTTTTAGGTGCATGGGAAAAACAACGAATAGAAGAGGAACTAACTAGCCAAGAACAAAAAGTAACAGAGCGTATGTCCGAGGTCTTACAACAATTTAAAAGTGCAAATACGTATATCATCGTTTTACCTTTGCATAATTTTAATATTCCTTCAAAGTTAAAAGATTACATGGACAATATCATGATCGCACGTGAAACTTTTAAATATACTGAAAATGGGTCAGTGGGTCTACTGAAAGACGGACGAAGAATGCTTGTCATACAAGCAAGTGGATCAATCTATACCAATAATGATTGGTATACAGAAGTTGATTACTCTAATAAATACCTGAAGTCAATGTTCAATTTCCTTGGTATTGAAGATTATCAAATCATTCGGGCACAAGGAACTGCTTTATTAAAACCAAATGAAGTATTACAAAAAGCATATAAAGAAGCTGAAGAAGCAGCTTCAAGATTAGCAGTTGAATTAGTACAAAATTAAATTAAAGATAAAACAACATCTAATAGTGTTCGTTGAGGGGGAATAAAGCCGTTTCTCATATAGAGAAACGGCTTTATATAGTGAAGTATGTTAAAAAATGTACTTAAAAAAACGGGTAGCTTTAGTTGAAGAAGAAAGGACATAACATATTAGTCATATAAAATATGTTATGTCCTTTAATTTATTTACCTTTTTTTAATTTAGGTCTTGATAAACCTGTGAGGAATGCCTTTTATCTTTGTTTAAAATTAAAAGGATATTTATATAACAATAACAATATAATTAAATACAATAATTTTTTATTGCAAAACGATAAAACGTGTATTATAATCAAATTAACAATAAATAAGTGAGGTGCTTTTTATGAAACATGGTTCAACACTCTTTTTAAAGATAGCTGTTTTTCTTATTGGAACTCCAGTTCTTGCTTTGTGTATATTTGGGTTGTCTAGGTTAGCTAATAATCCAGTAAATCCAGATTATGCCCATATACTATATCCCATTTTAATAGGTATGTATGTATCAGCGATACCGTTTTACATTGCATTGTATCAGGCTTTTAGACTTTTAAGTTATATTGACAAGAACAAAGCTTTTTCACAAATTTCTGTTAAAGCTTTAAAGAATATAAAATACTGTGCAATCACAATCAGTACCTTGTATGTGGTAATGATGCCATTCGTTTATCTCGTAGCAGAGAAAGACGATGCCCCAGGTCTCATAATAATCGGAATGGTCCCTATCTTTGCTTCAATGGTAATCGTTGTATTCGCTGCTGTTCTTCAAAGACTTTTACAAGAAGCGATTGATATAAAATCGGAAAATGACTTAATAGTCTGAGGTGATAACAATGGCAATTATAATCAATATTGATGTGATGCTGGCTAAAAGGAAAATGAGCGTAACAGAACTCTCGGAGAGGGTTGGAATAACAATGGCTAATCTTTCTATATTGAAAAATGGAAAGGCAAAAGCGATTCGATTATCAACTTTAGAGGCGATTTGTAAGGCTTTAGAATGTCAGCCTGGAGATATTTTAGAATACCGAAGTGATGAAGACACCCAAGATTAATAAAATGGGAATATTTAACATCGGGAGGAGGGGTACAAATTATGAGGCACTAAAACAACTCGTTCGTTTTGGTTGGGAGCAGGCCCTATCATGTTTGTTTCCTGTCGTTATTTTTGCCTCTTTGGCTTTTACACAAATCATGCCACTTCCCCTCCTACCACGGTATGACTGGCTGCTCATCATCTGCCTTCTGATGCAGTGGTGGATGGTGTATTCTGGGCTTGAAACACGGGATGAACTAAAGGTTATCACATTGTTCCACCTTATTGGACTTGCTCTTGAACTTTTTAAGGTACATATGGGCTCCTGGTCTTATCCAGAGGAAGGATATTTCAAAATTTTTGGAGTGCCTTTGTATAGCGGATTCATGTACGCAAGTGTAGCGAGTTATCTTTGCCAGGCGTGGAGGAGGTTAAAGGTTGAACTGGTTAAGTGGCCACCGTTTTTGGTAGTTGTGCCTCTTGCAGCTGCGATTTATTTGAATTTTTTCACCCACCATTATTGGATTGACGTCCGCTTTTGGTTATCTGGACTTGTCATTATCGTCTTTTGGCAATCATGGGTCACATACGAGGTTGATGGAACTCGTTACCGTATGCCACTCGCACTTTCTTTTGTGCTCATCGGATTTTTTATATGGATAGCCGAAAATATCGCAACGTTCTTTGGAGCTTGGGAATATCCAAACCAAACCGATGCATGGAGTCTCGTTCATCTAGGAAAGGTGAGTTCATGGCTCTTATTAGTGATTGTTAGCTTTCTTATAGTAGCGACGTTAAAGCAGGTTAAGGGAAAAATACCACTAGGATAGGTCCTCATCAATTTTTATAACTGTTAAGAACCCTCTTTTTTAAACAAGGGAGTTGTAAGTAGCAACTCCTATTTCTTATTGCGCTAAAGGTGGTTGCTGGTGAGACGAAGATTGCCTCGAAGGTTACGGAGAAGGATTCACCTGCCACCACCCGAATATGGCGGGAAATGGTTTAGTCCTTCGTTTCAGATGGCGTCTTTTTTATGACATCCGCATCACCTGCAACGTCAACGTGTGCTGTTTCTTTTTTCAGCTTTTCATTTATTTGTTTCATTTCTTCTATTTGACGTTTTGTAACCGATACTTCATTTACTTGCACAGGGTGTTTGTTTATTTCAACTTCTTCTTCTTTCAGAGGAATTCGAAGTTCCTCCTCATTTCCTACTTCTATTACCATTTCTTCACGCTTAATCGGAACGGTGAACGTTTTCTGTTCTTCGACGACTTCTTTATGAATCTTTACCTCACCCGTTTGTACTCGTTCTTTTTTTATGTCCAGCTGCTCTTCTCGTAATTGAAGTGTTTGTTCTTTATTTTCATTTGTTTTTTCAGAGGGTCCGTCGATGTTCCTTCTTGCATTTATTGTATAAATAATGCCGCAAACGATCGCTCCTAAAACAAGTCCTGTTATGATCGTAAAACCTGTTACCCAACCGATTATGCTACCGATTATCGCACCTATAGTAATATACTTTCCCATAGGACCTCCTGAAGTTCTTTTTTATGTAAAGAGGATAGAAAGAAACCTACTTAAACTAGAAGTTAAGTAGGTGGGAAAATTAGTCCTCTTTGATAATATCTGTATTACCATGCGATTCAACATCTGCAACTTCTTTACGAAGTACGTCACGTACTTGTTCTGTTTCTTGAACCGAACGTTTATGAGCAGAGACTTCACCAGTGACGACCGTATGCTTTTCTACATCAATTTTTTCAGCAGTTACTGGGATGTGAACCGCTTCTTCTTCTGTAATTGGTTCATCTGTTGGTTCGTGATCAACGGCTCTTTGTTCAATGACGACTTGATCATGTAAAACAGGGACATTCACTGATTGTTCTTCCTCAACAATGTCCTTATGAAGCGTCACATCACCCGTCTCCACCCGATGTTTGTCGATGTCCAATTCTTCCTCACGAAGATCAAGATGAATGTCTTCTGCTGCAAATTCTGTATCGGCAGTGCGATCTAGTTCACGTACCTTTTTTCGAGTTTCCTTTTGAGTTTCTTCTTCTTTAAATAAATCAAAAAAGCCCATGCTGAAAACCTCCTAAGAGATGTGTTGGATCGTACAACTAGTAATGTTACCTGTGTGAGTGAAAATATGCGCTTGAATTTTGGTGACTGTTTCTAAAAAGGCTTTCCATTGAACTTGGAAAGGGTTATTTTTATGCCATCCTCATTGATAAGGTGCCTGGCACTTATTAGTTATTTCCAATATACTCAAGTGAGTAAATATGTGTTTTCGTTAGATCAATGACTTCTTGGATAAATTCCTCTTGGGTTTCTTTGAAGCCATTTTGGATCCAATTCTGAAGGAGTCCGTAAAAGCCATAGGCTGTATAACGTTTAAAATAATCCATATTGACTGGGATATTGTTGATTGTTTCGAAAATAAATTGTTCCTTATAGATTTTTAAGATCGTTTGAGGGAACTGTGTGTGTAATCCGGGTATGGTGTCATCGTAGTTAATCAGTTCAAAAAAATTACGGTTTTTATAGATATAAGAAACGATATTAAAAGATGGTGCATTTAGCTTGGCTGTATAAACTTTGTGACCAGGTACATATGGTTTGCCTACTGAAGCTTCTAACCCTAAAAGCATGGAAACAAGTAAATCCTCAGCTAATTCAATTTTATCTGGGTAATGGATATAAAAGGTACTGCGATTATAAGCGGCATAATCGACAATGTTTTTTACAGTAACGGAATGGTAACCCTTCTCTTTTATGAGTTCAATCAATGCTTGCTTTAAATGTTCTTTTGTCCGATTTTGTCGCGCGGATGTCGTATTTTGTTTGTTATTCATGAAAAAACCTCCCTCAAGATAGACAGATTCATCATAAGTGTCTAACTAGTAGACACTTAATGATATCTTAATGATTGTTAAATGTGAACAAAATAGTACAATTAAATTGTAAACAAAATAATACAGATATTAGATCTGTCTAGTACTTTTCTCTAGAATGTGGTAAAGAAATTTTAATACTAGGAGGATTTAGGATGAGGAAATTACAAGATAAAGTAGCTTTGATTACCGGTGGTGCATCTGGTATTGGCGCAGCAACAGCACGTTTATTCGTTTCCGAAGGAGCCAAAGTGGTTCTTGTTGATTTAAATGAGGAAAAAGGGAAAGCTTTTGAAGCAGAGTTGAAAGCGCTTAATGCTGAAGCCCTTTTTATAAAGGCAAATATTACGAGTGAAGAAGAAGTCGCAAATATCTTTAAACAAACGGTTGAAACGTTTGGCAAAGTGGATGTTGTCTTCAACAATGCTGGTATTGGCCGTGTTCAACCTTCACATGATTTAGAATACGCTGAATGGCGCAAAACTTTAAATGTTGACTTAGATGGTGTCTTCTTAGTAGCACGTGAATCAATTCGTGAAATGTTAAAAACAGGTGGCGGTACCATTGTTAATACGGCATCTATGTACGGTTGGGTTGGGTCACCTGGTTCAGCAGCCTATAACGCAGCAAAAGGTGGCGTGATTAACTTAACTCGTTCACTTGCACTTGAATATGCAGAACAAAATATTCGTATTAACGCATTATGCCCTGGTTTTATTGATACACCAATTATACCGGAAGAAAGCAAGCAAGCTTTAGCTGCAGCCACACCGATAAAACGTCTTGGTAAAGCAGAAGAAATGGCAAAAGCAGTATTATTCATGGCTTCTGATGATTCTTCATTCATGACTGGTAATAGCTTAACGGTTGATGGTGGGTATACGGCGCAATAATAAATCATGGGGACGGATCTTTTGGTTCAAGTTTGAAACAGTGAATGGTTCTTGGTGATCTAGCTTTATGGGATTATTACTCGTACTACTTGGGTATATATCCTTATTGAGAGATATTTTAATTAAAAATATTCGAGCGGATATCTAAGCATAAGTTATTTATCGTTTCCTAGAGATCATAGGATCTTCCCCTTAGACCTAAAAACAAAAATAAAGGAGGAAATATACAATGAACAATCGTTTTGATGGGAAAGTGATATTAATTACAGGCGCAGGATCTGGTTTAGGTCAAGCCTCAGCTTTACAAGTAGCAAAAGAAGGAGCAAAACTTTCACTCGTTGATTTAAACACTGCTTCATTAGAAGAAACAAAAAGTAAAGTGTTGGAAGTTGCACCAAACACAGAAATGATCCTTATCACTGCGAATGTGGCAGATGAAGAAGCAGTTGAAAACTATGTAAATGAAACAGTTGAGAAATTTGGGAAAATCGATGGTTTCTTCAACAACGCAGGGATCGAAGGAAAACAAAACCTAACAGAGGATTTTGGCAATGATGAATTCCAAAAAGTAGTCAGTGTCAACTTAAATGGTGTGTTTTATGGTTTGAAACACGTATTGAAAGTCATGAGAGAACAAGGTTTTGGCTCTATTGTTAATACTGCTTCTGTTGGTGGTATTCGTGGCGTAGGGAACCAATCTGGTTATGCAGCTAGTAAACACGGCGTGGTCGGTTTAACAAGAAACTCTGGAATTGAATACGGTCAATACGGAATCAGCATCAAAGCCATTGCACCAGGCGCAATCATGACACCAATGGTCGAAGGTTCATTAAAACAAATTGACCCAAACAACTGGGAAGAAGTGGGGAAACAATTTGTTCAGCCAAACCCAATGAAACGTTTCGGTAAACCAGAAGAAGTGGGTTATTTGGTGGCATTCCTACTATCTGATCAATCCAACTTCATCAACGCAACCGTTATTCCCATCGATGGTGGACAATCTTATAAATATTAAGAAGTATGGAGATGGTTCTCCTGCTTCACATACTCTAACCGTCAATTTCTATTCCACCCGAAAAACTGATATTTCACCTTTTTCAATAGATGCTTATTATATTTTACTAACTATCCAATGTGTAGATATACAAAACAGAGAAGCACGGGAACCGTTCCCGTGCTTTCTTCGAATCTTTTGTGAAGAAGCATAATCAGATTTTTTAGCAAGTAGCTTAATTTATTAACAGAAACATTAAGTATTATGATTGAAATCCTTTAAAGAGATTTGAAACCTATTGTGACCGTCGTATTTTCATTCAAGCGATGATGAATAACTTGGCTGCTGCTTTAACATAGATCTTCGATAATATAAACCGTATATTAAAACAGCATTAATGATAACAAAGGAGAAGCAAATATAAATATTTCTATAAACAATTTCGGAAGATAAACTTTCTTGAATTGTTATTAATAATCCAGAAATTGTCACTCCGAGCCCCGCACCGAAAAATTGCATTAATTGGACTATTCCTATCCCTGAACCGATTTGAGATATTGGCAGAATCCTTGTTATCTCGTTAGAAATACTCGTGGAAAGTGCTGTAAAGCCAACGCTTGCGAACATATATATTAAAAGTATGAAATAGGGATTTAAGCTAGATAACAATGCAAATAGGATTGTGGCACTTAATAAAAATAATTGCCCAAAAATAATTAATGGTGCATTACCAAAACGGTCAATTAATCTTCCTATAAATTGTCCAGCAATCACTGCAATAATGGCTCCTGGAAAAATAATCATTCCTACCTCTGAGGGTCCTTTTCCGAATACAGTTGTAAGAATAATTGGCATTAAAAACAGATTTGAAAAGTTTATGAAAAAAGCTGAACAACCAATAAAAAGTAGTTTTGTATATTGCTTATTTCTGAGGAGTATTGGCGGAATAAACGGCTCTTCAATCTTATTAAGATATTTCCACCATATTGCAAAAAGAACGATTGTTCCTAATAAAATACTATACGAAAATGTGTTTAGAAAAAGTAACAGACCTGTAACACTAAGTCCCGTAAGAATAGCACCGTATAGATCGAAATGCCCTTTTTTAATAACCTCTTTAGGCAATAACTTTTGGAAGAAAGGAATAGATAGGACAGAAAATCCAGTGACAACGAAAAGATAATTCCATCCTAAGTATTGAGTAATAACTCCCCCTATAACAGGACCTAACCCAAATGCGAATGAGGCAGCTGAAGCAATAATTGACATCGCTTTTCCACGCCTTACTAGAGGTATATACCGCCCAGCCATTATCAAGCTTAATCCCATAACTGCTCCTGCCCCAGCAGCCTGAAGAATTCGAGCTCCTAATAAAATAAAAAAGTGAGTTGAAAAGAAACCGATTACCGATGCTATTCCTAATATACAAATTCCAATGAGTAGAAGTCTTGAGAGGGGAACAAAATCAGATAGTCTTCCAAAAGTCAACGTTG
Source organism: Metabacillus herbersteinensis (assembly GCF_042433335.1). Taxonomy (NCBI): domain Bacteria; kingdom Bacillati; phylum Bacillota; class Bacilli; order Caryophanales; family Bacillaceae; genus Metabacillus; species Metabacillus herbersteinensis. The sequence continues at coordinate 22,818 of NZ_JBHLVO010000021.1, read as the reverse complement.
AAATGGCAAACATGATTGAATAACCTGAAACCAGCCATGATGCGGTTGATGAATTTAAGGAAAAGTCTTTAAGTACAAAGGGTAAAGCCACATTAAACATTGTTGTATTCATTACCACTAGCAAAGTGGTAAAACTCCATATTAAAATGAGTTTATTCTCTTGTAAGTGCATCTTGCTTTCAGTTTTGGAAGAAGCAGTTAAAATAGAAGGCATTTGATCCCGCCTTATTTTTAAAATATTCATAAAATTAACTTAAATCTATTATATTTCTTTGTATCCACAAGCTAAAATAGAATCTATAACCCAAATGGTATTAACGGGCTATAAAAACGGTGGATTCTTTATTGACCTCACTTTGAATTGACTTTCTTTTCAAGAGGCTATTAATATTATTCTGTTTTCAATCTTCTTCTAGCCGAATTTCCCTTCAAAATCATACATGTACTTGTAGAATGTGCAACGAGGCTTTGTTTTTCATCATATACATGGCATTCCAGCAATCCGACTGAGGAACCTTTTTTAATTAATTTTCCCTCAGCTCGAAGTTTTGATTTGAAAATAGGTTTAAGGAAATTTAATTTAATTTCCATCGTCGTAAAAAGTTCGTCCTCAGCTAACGTAGTAGCAAATGCATAGCCCATAGCAGCATCAGCTATGTCACATAATATGCCCCCGTGAAGTGTACCCATCGGATTGTGTAACCTTTCTGTGGCATCCATTTCTATCACAACCCTACCTTCTTCAACTTCTGATACGTTAAAGCCAATTACCTGTGCCGCAGGAGAACCTGGGATTTCCCCCATTGCCATTTTCTTTAATCCTTCTAATTTATTCATTATTTTCACCCTCCATATTAATAATGAAAAAGATTCGACAAAATCAATTACATTTTAGAACGTTCATTCTAAAAATATTAAACTAATACAGCTAAAGTTGAATCAATGATGTTTTGAAGTTTCTCTTTATCATCCGTTGTTTTGGATAATACTCTTATACCAATGAATGAATTATGAATAAATTGAGCTAATTTTTCTAGATCAAGTTGATCGGATAATTCCCCACTCATTTGTCCCTGCAATAATAGTTCGTAAATTAATGATTCCGTCTTACTAAAGCTTTTACTAATCCTGTCTGCAATTTCTTGGTCATGTAATGTTAATTCTACTGCTGTATTTACAATTAAACATCCTGGGGGTTTTCTATCATTAGAGAAAACCGTCATTTCAAATAATCTTCTTATCGCTAACTTGACTGAATTTATAGGTTTAATTTGTTGTTCGATTCTTTTCTCAGTAATTTCTTCAAAGAGTTGTAAAGCTCTTAGAAACAACGTCTGTTTATCACCAAATGTGTCATAAATACTTCTACGGTGTATGTTCATATAGTCTACTAAATCTTGCATAGACGTTTTTTCATATCCATTTCGCCAAAAAAGCACCATTGCTTTTTGCAAAACCTTGGCTTCATCAAATTCTTTGTGTCTAGCCATTTTTCACCCTCCTTTAAAAAAATTGTATCATTTTTAGAACGTTCGGTAAAGAATATTCTAACTATTCAGATAAGAAGGGGATATTGGCCAACGGGGACATCGCTATTTTCTGTTCATTTGTGAATTAGAGTTTGACCAATTGTTGAAATTTTTGAAAAGATAAGTTTTCTAAGTGCTCAATTAAATGTCCCAATACACGAAAAAGACGCGTTCCTAAAGAATCGCGCCAGATTACTTAAGAACGGTCTTATAGAGTATTAGCCAAAGATTTTCCAGAAAATCTCCCCCTTTAATAAGAGATTAAAAATAACTAAATTGGAAATAAATAGAATTGACTCTAAAAAAGGGGGAATGAAATTGAAAGAAAATAAATCAGAAACCAATATTAAAGGTACTGGTGAAAGTTCAGATTCATTAACCAATAGCCAAGGTCATCCCGTAACAGATAACCAAAATATTAGAACGGTAGGCAACCGAGGACCATCAACGCTTGAGAATTATGATTTTATCGAAAAAATTTCTCATTTTGACCGAGAAAGAGTGCCCGAACGAGTTGTTCATGCACGTGGAGCCGGTGCTCATGGATATTTTGAGGCTTATGGAAAAGTAGGAGATGAGCCGATTGCAAAATACACAAGAGCAAAGCTATTCCAAGAAGTAGGAAAACGCACACCACTCTTTGTTCGTTTTTCAACCGTTGCAGGTGGAATGGAATCGCCGGAAACAGCACGTGATCCTAGAGGCTTTGCAGTGAAATTTTATACTGAGGATGGAAACTGGGATCTTGTCGGTAATAATTTAAAAATATTCTTTATCCGAGACGCGATGAAGTTTCCTGACATGATTCATTCTTTTAAGCCCGACCCGGTTTCAAATTTAAGTAACCCTGAACGAATGTTTGATTTTCTCTCTCGTACACCAGAAGCGACACATATGGTTACATTTCTATTTTCTCCTTGGGGAATTCCGGCGAATTATCGCCAAATGCAGGGATCAGGTGTTAATACATACAAATGGGTCAACAAAGATGGAGAGGCTGTGTTAATTAAGTACCACTGGGAACCATTGAAACAGGGTATTAAGAACCTCACCCAAAAAGAAGCCGACGAGGTACAATCAAAAAATATAAGCCACGCTACCCAAGATTTGTATGAGGCAATTGAGCGTGGTGACTATCCTGTCTGGGAGCTTTGCGTTCAAATCATGAGTGATGACTACCATCCTGAGTTGGATTTTGATCCATTAGATGATACAAAATTATGGCCAACAGATAAATATCCGTTCTTAAAGGTAGGAAAAATGGTTTTAAACAAGAATCCAGAAAATTATTTTAATGAAGTTGAACAGGTAGCGTTCGGTACAGGAGTATTAGTAGATGGATTAGATTTTTCTGATGACAAAATGCTGCAAGGTAGAACGTTTTCCTATTCGGATACTCAGCGATATCGCGTAGGCACGAACTATTTGCAGCTTCCTATTAATGCACCGAAAAAGCGAGTTGCAACAAATCAGCGAGGAGGACAAATGTCATATCATGTGGATTTAGCACCAGGTCAAAATCCACACACAAATTATGAGCCTTCCGTTATTGGAGGCTTAAAGGAAGCAAAACAAATAGGTAAAGTCCATGAGCCACAGTATAATGACAAATTGGTTCGTGAAAAAATTGATCGCACAAATGATTTTGGACAAGCAGGTGATACGTATCGGAGTTTCGAGGACTGGGAAAGGGATGAGCTCATAAGTAATCTTGTAGATGCACTCAAAGTATGCAGATCTGAAATTCAGAATGAAATGATTAAATATTTCACCAATGCTGACGAGGATTATGGAAGACAGGTCAAAGAAGGATTAGCAAAAGCGATGGAAATGAAAAATGTTACGACACATACAAGCACGGCAGAAGCAGATGAAGCAACCAATAAGGCAAAACAGATGGGACATGAAGCAGATCCTTATTAAAATCGAATGGCCGAACTTTTAGTGAGTTCGGCCATTATTCATACTAAAAAGATTTTATGAGTCCTGTCTTCTAAGTTTCGAGCATTTCCTTTTGTTTTACCAACTAAAAGGATTTCAGAAGTTCATTTGTAGAAGAAGTGCTAGATGTGGCTTTGCAAGTGTACGAGAAGAAGTTAGATAAGCTGATGAAATGAGAAGTTGCTATTACTAAAGGCTGTTACAGTGACAGTCTTTTTATTATATAAGTGATACAACCCTGTATAGAAGTAGTCAATATTATCGTTTAAAGGTTTTGGATGGTGTTTCTTTTTTTATCTAAGAAACGAATACATTCAATAAATACCCTAACAATCAAAAAAGTAAATGAAAGAACAGAAAAAGTATAAAAGCCATTCCAGCCTTTATGATACCTCACTAATTTGGTATTCTTTTCAAGCCAATTCTCCATAAGTGTCATTGGTCCGCTAAAAAGGAAAACACTTAAGATTGTTTTTAATGGCTTCATTTTATAAGTAAATTGATTGTACATGACACACGATAAAGGAAAGAAAACATACAGAAATACAACGTTTGAGTCAAATAAATTAGGGAAATAGCGATATGGGTATTGCAAATATTTTTTCTTTATTACTGGTCCATCAAGTAAAGTAGAAACTAAAGTTTTGCATAAATAAATGAGAAACCAGTCTTTTATCGCACCTTTTTTTCGTAATAAAAAAAATATTGATCCGCCTATTCCAAATATGGTCATTAGATTTAATATTGTTCTATCCTTCATATAAACACCCCTTATTACTAAGGTGTTCTTTTTCGCAAATATTATGAGAGGTTAAAATAATTTCTTTTTCAACAACTGGTGAGAGAGTTTAACAAAGCAACGGATTTTGTAATTGTAGTGCACTTGTCAATTTGATTCGTTTGGTTATTTGAGCAATGGCCGCCAAAACAACCGGAGTAGCTGATACCGCATAGTCTAACCGATGATGTTCCCAACCCCAAAGACATCAAGTCCAGCCTCGTCAGCAAGTTTTGCTGCTTCGATTATTTCCAGGACTCGTTACCTGGCACTAATTGTTTTTCCAGTATGAGGATCTGGACATATATCACCAAGAGTGTAGAGACCGATTTCGATTCCTGTATTTTTCAATTCCTCTCCAACTCGCATATCTGCATATTCCTCCAGTTAAAAGAGTAAGTAGTTTTAAATCTCTAATTGAATACGATTTCCAGAAGGGTCTAAGGTAATAAAAATATCATTTTCTATTGTGACGGTTGAACCAATATTCTCTAAGTTAGCTATTACATGATTTCTAGCTTCCTCATTTGGCAGAATGAGTGTAAATGATTTGAGTCCAACACTATTTACTGAGGAGGGAGGTGCCCCTACTCCATTCCATGTATTTAAGCCAATATGATGATGGTATTTACCAGTAGAGATGAAAAGTGCCTGAGACCCATATCGGTTTACCACTTCAAAACCAAGTCCTTTGATATAAAATTCCTCAGTCTTTTTCAATTCGGATACATGTAAATGGATATGTCCCATAACTGTACCAGCAGGTAGACCCTTCCATGGCTGCTTCTGTTTTCCAGTAGAAAGGAGATCTTTAAAATTTAACGGATCTACTGTCATTGCTACTTCCCCATTATTCCAATCCCATACAGAAGGGTCACGGTCTACATAGATTTCAATCCCATTCCCATCTGGATCTGATAAATAGAGAGCTTCACTTACAAGATGGTCTGATGACCCAATTGGAATACGATTTTCAATAAAGTGATTTACAATATTCGCTAAATCTGAGCGATGAGGCAAAAGAAGGGCAAAGTGATATAACCCTGTAGTCTTTCCCTGCTTTGGTACAACATTTTCCGGTTGTTCAATTGACAACACATTGGTTTTACCGCCTGTAGTTAATTTAGCTGTTGTTTTTGTTTGTTCGAGAATTTTAAAACCGATAACCTCTTGATAATACTTAAGAGAGCGTTCTAAATTTTCTACCTTAATTTTTACATGACCTACAAAAATATTTGGTTTACTATGAAATCCCATATTTATTCCTCCTGAAGTTTTCTACTTATTCGAATGAAAAAGTTTGTTATCTAAAGAAAAAGCAGACTTATTTGCGAAAACAAGATAGATGGACATTGCCAATAACGCTAGATCAAGTTCATATCCTGCCATTTGACCATTACCAAGAAGTCCCACAGGGAATTTTACTGTAGCAATAGCTCCAAGCATAATAACAGCAAACAACACAGAAACAATTCGTGTTCCAATACCTAGAATCAACGCAATACCACCGATTAACTCTATTAATGCAACAACATAAGCCATGAATCCTGGAATTCCGATGCTATCAAAGAACCCTACAGTGTTATTTATTCCCCCTTGAAATTTCGTCAATCCATGTACGAAAAAAATAAGACCTAAAACCACACGTAAAACTACTATACCTACTTCATTTTTATTCATATCCTTTATTCTCCTTTGGTTTTTTAGTTACTTTATGTAAGTTAGTTTATTTAAGTTACTTAGTTTTGTCAAGTAACTTTAGTAATCTAATTTCGAATAATAATATGATATATTATAAATTGAGGGGTGAAAGATTATATGGAACAATCTATTATTTGTCCGCGCTTTGAAAAAGCGATCTCGCTTTTAAGTCAGCGCTGGACAGTTTTAGTTATCTATCAATTATTGTCCGGTTCGCAACGGTTTAGCACCATCCGATCTTCTATTGGAATAAGTGGAAAGGTTTTGTCTGAACGATTAAAATACTTGGAACATCAAGAAATTATAAAGCGAAATGTCATACCTGAAACACCCGTTATTATTGAGTACTCACTAACAGAAAAAGGTATTTCTTTAGAACCAATTTTAAAAGATATAGAAAACTGGTCTCAGCGCTGGGTGAAGCCAGAGAGTGAAGAAACATAAGATGAATCGTGTCCCTATCTAAACTGAAAAGCAAAGATGAAATAGAAGCTCAAAAATGAAGTCCTATGATTACATCAAAATTTAAAATCTTTTCGATTATAGCTAAGAGTAATTGGCATTCTCAGGATTTCTTCCCTTAAGGAGAAGCTCGTGATAATGTCTTTTTCTTTGTCTAGTGCTGTTACACAGATGAATTCATTAGAATTTCGGAACTTTAGTTTTTCTAAAAAAGTTTCAAATAATGGAACAAAAATCTCAATTGTTGAATTGGATTTTGAATGAAGTTTAAGATAGTTTCAGAGACGAGGTGAACTTTATGAGTAAATACGAAGTTTCTACATTAAAAAAAGGTCGATCCTTAACATTAAGAGAGATTTCTGAGACGCTTGAGTTAACGAAGACCACCGCTTTCCGGCTAGTAAATACATTGGAAGACATGGACTATATCAAGAAAGGGCGCTTTAATTGAAGAAGGATCACAAAAATGAACAAACTTTTTTATAAAAAGTTAATCCACTACATTTATAAAGAGCATGTTTTGATCAATCTTTTTTCAAAATATGCTCTTTCTATTTGCTTTTGTATCAAAGTTTGTAATGTTAATTTAATCAAATATTATTTCATTATTACAACAGGGGTTCAAAATCTTGACTTACAACTGGATGCTCTAAAGGAACATCGTTATGAAGAAATATTTACAGATGAAATTAGTGGAGGTAAAGATAAACGACAAAGGATTAGAAGATGCTCTTCGATTTGTGCGATCTGGCAATACAATAGTAGTTTGGCGCTTAAATCGATAAGGAAGAAATATGCAGCATTTAATTAAGATTGTGAATGACCTTAATGAACGAGGGGTAGCGTCATCACCACAATTACATATGGCCTGTGTGTTGAGTAGTGTTTTCCAACAATTGCTTTTGCGTAGTAGTCATTAACTTGCTATACTAATTCATGCACATTCGAAATAGCATTCAGGTAATCGCTGCGCTTATGCGTAGAGGAAAGTCCATGCTCGCACGGAGCTGAGATGCCCGTAGTGTTCGTGCCTAGCCAATCAATAAGCTAGGGCAGTTCGGCGTAAAGCTGGATTGACGGCGAGGGAAAACACCTAAGTCTTAGGATACGGTCTAGTACCTCTTAACGTGCCACAGTGACGAACTTCATTGGAAACGATGGAGATGGAACGCGGTAAACCCCACGAGCGAGAAACCCAAATTTGGTAGGGGAACTATCTCGAAGGAATCAAACGGAGAGATAGACGGTTGAGCTTCAACCGTAGACAGATGATTGCCACCTGAGTACGAGGTTAAAACCGATTGCAGTACAAAGGTACAAAACATGGCTTACAGAATGTTATTAGAACAGGATCGTGCAGACAGAAAACCTTCTTTGAAGGTTATTTTTTTGCAAAAAAATTGATGTTTCATAGCATTTTCATCATACATCTTAATTAAATTAGAATACTTTTCTACTTTTTTAGAACAGGAAGAAATAAACCGACACTCCAAAGTCCATTCGCAGAAGCGTTAATGATAACTAGTTTTGTACTAAGATATAAATATGTATGAAAGAACCGTTTTTCATGCAAAAATTTCATAGTATATTTCCTGCAAAACGTTGATAAATCAACGATGTATAAATACAGAAACAATATTTTAACAGTAAAAAATTTTCAAGGTATTTTTCTTTCTCTTCAATTGAATTTATAGAGAATTTTTTATCTTTATAATTTGTAAAACCCTCATTTATGCAATGAGCTATTGAACGATTTAAACTTCTAATTGGTGCACAGACCTCACTTGATAATATTTGCTTTGTAAGGTTATCTAAATCACCAATTTAATAATGATTATGTATACTTAATAAGATATGATCTTTAACTGTAAGCAGTGATAACTTCGCCGCGGTATCTGAACGTAATGTCGAAACTTGTTATCTATTAATCTTTGGAAATGTAAGCGCTTTCTAGTATAATGATAGTGTATTGGATGGCATGTGTGTCGGTCATAGTATCCGGCGTAGGTGTGGCCATACCAGGGAACAGGTACTAGAGGAAATGTCCATATGAGTATGTTGACTAGAAATTAATGGGATATTCGCTGGTGAGTACTGTTAGCAAAACCCGGTGAGTTACCAGATTAATTTATGTAACACAAAATAGAATTTTTAGTAATTTGAATATTTTTCCCTGTACCTCACTATTTTTTTTTATAATGGGATTTTAATTTTTATCAAGGAAGGTGGTTTAATAATGGATATGATGCTCTTAAAAGAGAGATATGAAGTTACAATAAGGGCAAATGAAAATAGGATTGAATATCTTGAAAAGATTGTAGAAGAGCAGAAGGAAGTTTTAAAGCAGAAGGAAGAAATTATTCAGCAGATTTTAGAAAATAATCTTTCAGAAAGTGTAAAGTTAAAGCTTTTTGAAAAGGCAGTGCCCTGTAATCTAACAGAAATGAAAAAAATTAATTTCTAATAATCCTAAGTTGGGTAAAAAAAGAGGTTGGGTACCCAAAAGGTGCCCAACCCTCTTTAATTGCTGATAATTGGTATTTGTTAAATGGGGTATTGTTAACGCTAATCCTTATTTTTTGAAGGCCCCTGAAATTTTTTTAGAAGATGCTTACATCAGGGTCTGCTGTATTGGATTGTGGTGAAAAAAGGAATCTTTCCAAATGTGGTGAGGAAATTTTATTAGAGATAAAATTTGCTGCTGTTTCGGTGTGAAAATTTTTTGCTTCTTCTATAGTTCGTTTTCCTATGACAATTTCATGGAACAAGTTTATAGATAAAATATTCATCTCTTCTTTATCACAAACAGCAGAAACTTCCCCTTTAGTTCTATCAGGGTAAGTACTACCGTCATGCTTGGCAATTTCATCAAACTTATCTAAAGGCGTCTTATAGTTAATCGTTTGTTTAAGGAAATCTGGATGAGTAGTAGGAAAGTTGTGTTGCACAGCGTCCCTATATACGATGGTTCTTTTCCACAGTCCGTTATTGTACCAAATCAGTCTACTTACTGTGGCTTCTTGAGGATATCCGTATTTTTTCATGATTTTTAAAGCACCCTTTCGTTGGTGTTCTTGCCAGGTGCTTAAGATTTGATTCAAATAAGATTGATACAGATTGCTCATCTTCATACCTCCTAGTATTTCTTTAAAAGCCAGTGCTTATTGTGGCTTTGTTTCTGGCATTTTTCCGGATCATCAGCATTAATTTGAAATTCATCTATTTGGCCAAACTGCTTGCTCCTTTGACTTAACCCACCTTGGTAGTCATTTTCTTTCACATCAATACCAATATTGTTTAACTATATGGCTAACAATAGGGTTTCATGAGTATTACGATTGTTATGTTAAAAATAGAGGTTGGGTAATCAAAAAGTGCTTAACCTCTTTAATTGCTGATTCTTACCTGGAATTTAAATCTATTCAAGAGTAAATTACTATTAAATATAGAGTGAGAAAAAAGAATTATGAGAATGTCATTATATTCATAAAAAAACCGTACTCTCGAAATGAAAGTACGGCTTTTTAGTTTACTCAACTTTCGCACCTTGAAAATCACCACTTATATAGTTCCACCAAAGCTTTAATGTCAACTAGTTTCACTGCTTGACAAGTTTTTAAAACAGGAAAAAGCACCCCGTTCTTTGGTATAGTGGAATTGTCGAGAAACCATTACCACAAAGAAGAGGTGCCTTCCCTATGATAAACGAACACCACTCTAATGAGCAACAACCCAATGAGCTTTCAGCGGTTTATCTGAATTACAACTAACAAAACACTTGCGCCAAGCTGGAATCAAAAAAAGCTTTGGTTTTTCATGTTCATACTTGTTTCAGCTTGTTTTCTGTCTGATCTTTCATCAAAAAAATTGGTTTACACTTGTCACGTCTAAGAAAGGCGATTGTTTTCCAGGCAAAGATCTTGAAAAAGACGAATAAAGCTACACAACGATTACTTAAAAATCAACTATCACAATGGATTGCAGGTTTACCTAGCTATATCAGGGCTTACCTGCCTAAATTGGTGTGCGAAAGTTGAGAATAATGTTAATAATTATCTGAAAATTTCATATATTTACAACTTTATTAAATTTTATTTTACTGGCATAATAAGAATAATATAATTTCAGAAAAGTAGGTGAAAATATGAGAGAGACGTTTGATGATTATACAATTAAGGAATCCCTATTTTTTAGTCTAAGAATGATGCAATTAAGCAAAGCACTCTGGAAAACAATTGAAAAGGATTGGCAGCAATGGATAAATCCTTATGATCTTACCATTAATGAACATCATATTTTATGGATTATCTATTATTTAAAAGACGCTTCCATTTCAGAGATTGCCAAACTCGGAGTTATGCACGTGTCAACTGCCTTTAATTTCTCAAAAAAGTTGGAGATCCGAGGATATTTGCAATTTTCCAAAAAGGAAAATGATATGAGAAACACATATATTCAATTAACGGAAAAAGGGGAAGAATTAGTTTTATCGATTTTCAAAGCTTATGAGCCGTTACAAAATACCGTATTTAAAGGGTCATTACCATTACACCATTTACATGGGAAATTTCCTGATTTTATTGAAATGATGACCATTGTTCGTAGCATATATGGTAATGACTTTATGAAAATGTTTGAATACTCTTTCGATAACATTGAAAAACCAATAGAGAATGCGTAGATTAATTAATGCTCAAAGCAGCCATAAAAGGTTTTTCCTGAAGAGACCTATTCATTAGGAGGTATTTTAGTTTTTCTTCAATTTTCTGTTTAACTTGTGTTTTCATCATGCATAAAATAAAGTTACTTTGCGGTATATTGTAGTTTAGCTCCCTCTTCCCCAAATAAGAAAAAATCCCTTGGATTATACTTTCCAGGGGATTAGTTGAAGAAGGTAAGCACCCTTGTTAATAAATTACCCCTTAACCAATAATAATGGCCTGCAGGAACTAACTCATCATCTTCAAACGGTGTAGCTGTATGTTTGAAGGCAAAGGCACAGAGGAACTATTTGATAAAGTTATTGTTTATATTAAGGAGATAGTTGGTTGTGCAAAAGAGCAAATAATATTAATAACAATCTAAAATTTGCTATGTACGAATTAAAGAGAAGATTAAATAATTGGAACAGAGAGCTAGTGAAGAGTAAATCATATAATACAACTACCCATTTTGTTCACTCAAAGAAAAAAGTATCAACCCCCTCAAAATTGTTAATGATAACAAAAGAGGAGGTGGGATACTATGGCTCAAGATGTTCTTTGTGAAGTCAATAACTGTACGTATTGGGGTTCTGGAAACAAATGTACTGCAGATGCTATTTATGTAGTCAGTCATAAGGGGAAAAAAGCATCCAATAGTGAAGAAACGGATTGCAAAACATTTGTACCAGAAACTTAAATTTCTGAGGGTAACCATCATTTTGGTTGCCCTTTATTATTTATAGTATTGATAATAACTATCATTTTCATTCAAGTTTATTAAATTATTTTTATTTATATCTCCTTTAAAAAAGAATATGGTGAAAAATTTTATCAGATGGGTTAGCTAAGGTACTCCAAGAGGATTAAGGATTAAACTGTATCTTTTTTTCGTTTTTAAATAACAGGTAATGGGCATTTTCCACTTTTTCTTCTATATAGTCGAGCGAATAATCACCTAATGGATCTGCTAAGTCGCCGATTGTCCGAGATAGATTATCAATCACAAGACTTAATGTATCAATCTGTCTCAGCTCTTTCCTTACATTCATCTCATCCATGATTTCATAAGCAAGATGTTGTATTCTCCGTAAGCGCATTTCTTTTGTTTGCATAGTATACTCATCCTCCTCTAATACCAACTTATATTGTTTAAATATATGGCTAACAATATGGGTTCATGAGTAGAAAAATGAGATCTAATAAAGAGATCATTCTAGAGAAAATACTATTTGCAACGGGTTGGGTAACCAACCTGTTTTTCCTATAAGTAGACGTTATGTGAACTAGATTTGTATAGTGTATGCATGTGATACTTTGGGATCTTGTTCTATTAAGCTCTAGAGATAGGTATATCTGTTGAGGGAATTTAAAATTTCTTCAATCAATTTCCCAGACCTAAATAGGTCTTTTTTTAATGCCTATAATTGCGATTATGTTAACTGAAGAAATCTATCTTAGGCCATAAAAAGACGCTAGTAAGAAAACTAGCGTTTTTATTGTTACTTGTACGTCTTGATGATAAAACAGCTGTGGTATCTATCCTCAATACCTCCCCGATTGCGGAAGAAGGAATTGTAAAAAGTATAATGGAAATGCGGATCAATATACAAATAGAATTCATTATGAGGAGTGTAGGAAATTAATATCCACATTCTTTTTTAGTTATAGTGTTACTTAGTTAAAGTTTAATAATGGAAATTGTTTCAAAAGAACATACTACTAGAAAGGAGGTGTTTATTTGGAACAACTTACCTATAAACAATCTTGGTTCGGAAATGTTAAAGGTGACATCCTTTCAGGCTTAGTTGTTGCCCTTGCACTTATCCCAGAAGCTATTGCTTTTTCCATTATAGCTGGTGTAGACCCGATGGTTGGGCTATATGCTTCTTTCACAATCGCAGTAACGATAGCTTTTATCGGCGGTAGACCAGGTATGATCTCAGCTGCAACGGGTGCAATGGCACTTTTATTTATTGATTTAATAGCAGAACATGGACTTCAATATCTATTAGCTGCAACTATACTAACTGGAGTTTTTCAAATACTATTTGGAGTTTTTAAGTTAGCCAGATATATGAAGTTTATTCCAAGATCCGTCATGGTTGGGTTCGTAAATGCTTTAGCAATATTAATTTTCACATCACAATTTCAGCATTTTGTTGGTGAAACCTGGATCATGTATGCACTTGTTGGTTTAACATTAGCGATTATATATTTGTTCCCGTATCTCACGAAAACAGTACCATCAACACTTGTGGCAATTGTCGTTATAACAGCTTCATCAATCTTTATCGGATATGGTGTAAGAACTGTAGGAGATATGGGTACGATTTCACAAACATTACCATCATTTTTCATTCCAGACATTCCACTTACATTTGAAACACTATTTATCATTCTTCCATACTCATTGGCCCTTGCTGTTGTTGGGTTATTAGAATCTCTATTAACAGCTTCTATTGTGGATGATATGACCGATACTGGTAGTGAAAAAAATGTAGAAAGTAGAGGTCAGGGAATCGCTAATATAATTACTGGATTTTTTGGTGGAATGGCTGGATGTGCAATGATAGGACAATCTGTTATTAATATCAAATCAGGCGGGCGAGGTAGACTTTCCTCTTTAGTAGCTGGGATGTTTTTAATGTTTTTGATTGTTGTACTGGGCGAAATAGTGGTGGAAATACCGATGGCTGCGTTAGCTGGAGTAATGATCATGGTTTCAATCAGTACATTTGATTGGAATTCGTTGCGTACACTACATTTAATTCCAAGAAGTGATGCTATGGTGATGATTGTCACTGTTCTTACGGTTGTTTTAACCCATAATCTAGCAATGGGTGTTTTCACGGGTATATTGTTAAGCGCCATTTTCTTTGTTTCAAAAATATCAAAAGTACGAGTAGAAAGTTCATTGAAGGGAAATAAAAGAACATATCTAGTAAATGGTGAACTCTTTTTTGCATCTGTAACAGAACTATTAACAATGTTTGACTATAAAGAAGATGTGAAAAGCGTTGAAATAAATTTAAGTAGGTCTCATATATGGGATGATTCAGCAGTGGCTGCTGTGGACAAAATCGTTTCCAAGTTTGAATCAAACGGAGTCCAAGTAGAGGTTACAGGATTAAATGAGGACAGTACGGAATTGGTTGGAAAATTAGCAAACAAGCTTAGTTCTCATTAAGTATGGAGGTTTAGAATATGTATAAAAAAATATTGTTAGCAACAGATGGTTCAGAGCATTCAAAACGTGCAGCAGAAAATGCAATACATATTGCAAAATGTAGTTCAGGATCGACAATAGAAGTGGTTTATGTTGTTGATGCCGATCGAGCTAAATCCGACGTATTAAGTAACTGGAACTCTGTTGATCTTAATGATTCACGGAAAGAAAGAATGAAGGAGTTTGAAGGAAAAGCAAAAGAAGCAGGTGTAACATACGAAATTAAAGTCTTACACGGGGAACCAGGTCCTTCAATTGTTGAGTATATTAATAATAATGCAATAGATATTGTTGTTATTGGAAGTAGAGGACTAAACGTGCTTCAGGAATTTGTATTAGGAAGTGTAAGCCATAAGGTTGCTAAACGTGCAAATTGCCCCGTTTTAATTGTTAAATAGATAAAATAGAGGTTGATAGTAACATTTAATCAACCTCTTCTACAAATGCTCTAAATTAGTTATTTTACTATGAGTACTGGACACTTAGCTCTCTTAGTGACTTTGTGACTAACACTTCCAAGAACCATTTCCTGCATTGTATTTAATCCCCTACTTCCGATCACTACAAGATCAAACATATTCTCATTGGCGTATTTTACAATTGACGGTCCTGGCTCCCCACGAATAATCTTAATTTCATATTTTACTTTATCCTTTTGTGCTCTTTTTTCAATAAAAGCCATTTTTTCCTTTCGTTTACTTTCAGTCTCCAGTGTATTCCAGTTATACAAAACGTCTTCTTTAGATGTTTTCCCGTCCACAATGTATATAACTTCAATACTAGTATCTGGATTACATTTTGCGAGTTCAATAGCTTTCTCTGCAGCTCTTAATGAGTGAGAGGAACCGTCCGCTGCAAGTAAAATTTTTTTAAACATAATCATTTCCCCCTTAGTTCTTTCTCATACGATAAAAAGGATATTTTGTAAGTGGATTCTCCTTTTTCCTTCTATTAAGAAACCTATTTTATAAATTCTTTAAATTTGTATGCAAGGAAAAGGATTGAAGAGTAATTGAGAGTATGCATAATATGGTTGCGTTTACATTGAGTTTCACAAATTTGTCAAAACCTTATATAATTTATGGTGTAAACAACGGACCCGACTTTCATGAGAGTTGAAAGTCTTATTTAAAACAAAAAAAATAGGAAGAGGTGTCAGGTTGAATTTAACTACAATTAAATATTCATGGTTTGGAAATGTCAAAGGTGATGTGTTAGCAGGGATGGTGGTTGCTCTAGCATTAATTCCTGAAGCTATTGCATTCTCAATCATTGCTGGGGTAGATCCTATGGTAGGATTGTATGCTTCATTTTGTATTGCCGTGACAATAGCATTTGTTGGAGGACGTCCTGGGATGATTTCTGCTGCGACAGGTGCGACAGCTCTGTTGATGGTAACATTGATTGCTGAGCATGGATTACAATATCTTCTTGCTGCCACGATACTAACAGGGGTCTTACAAATCATAATGGGTGTGTTGAAGTTAGGTAGATTAATGAAATTTGTTCCTCGTTCGGTCATGACAGGTTTCGTTAACGCTTTAGGCATACTCATTTTCACTTCACAATTACCACATTTTGTAGGTGAATCATGGCAAATGTATGCGATGGTAGCTGGAGCACTTGCTATTATCTATATTTTACCACGTTTTACTAAGGTTGTGCCATCTCCTTTGGTAGCAATTGTTGTTATTACAATCATTGCTGTTATGACAGGAAGTGGCGTACGTACTGTTGGTGACATGGGTGAATTAACTCAAGCTTTACCGATTTTCTTGCTACCTGATATTCCATTAAACTTTGAAACATTACAAATCATTTTCCCTTATGCTTTATCAATTGCAATTGTTGGTTTAGTAGAGTCTTTATTGACTGCATCTATTGTTGACGATATGACGGATACTGAAAGTGATAAAAATAAGGAATCACGCGGTCAAGGGATCGCCAATATCGTTTCAGGCTTATTTGGCGGTATGGCAGGTTGTGCTATGATTGGTCAATCTGTTATTAATGTTAAATCTGGTGGTAAAGGACGTCTTTCTTCCCTTGTTGCTGGAGCATTTTTAATGACTTTGATTTTGTTGCTAAATAACTTCTTAGTGACAATTCCAATGGCTGCACTTGTAGGTGTTATGATTATGGTATCGATTGGAACATTGGATTGGTCTTCATTAAAAACCCTTCACAAAGTTCCTTTAACAGATACATTAGTTATGGTTGTTACTGTTATAACAGTACTTATGACGCATGATTTATCTAAGGGTGTATTTGTCGGTATCTTAATGAGTGCCATATTCTTTGCAGCAAAAATTTCTAAGGTGAAAATTACGAGCCTATCAGCAGAGGGATCTACTAAGAAGGTATACCGTGTATATGGGCAATTATTCTTTGCATCTGTAACAGAGTTTGTTGAAAGCTTTAATTATAAAGAAGAAGTGAAAGAAATAGATTTAGACTTAACACAGGCACACTTATGGGATGATTCTGCAGTTGGTGCTATTGATAAAGTAATAATTAAGTATCACCAAAACGGGGTAAAAGTAAACTTAATTGGTGTTAATACAGAAAGTAATAAGTTACTTGATAAAATTGCTGTTCATAATAAGCCTGGTGGTCTTAATAAAGTAGTTAACCATTAATGAATTAATGTCGGGTACGAATTAATGAAGAGAACATCAAATCATAAGAGATTTGGTGTTCTTGTTTTTTTATAAGATGAAAATAAACGAATAATGATTAAAAAATAAAGCGTTTTCAATGATGGCTTTATATATAGGTTTATGGATGGAGGAATATCCGATTGATCAATTTTAAAGACAAAAAAATATCTACTTCTTTCTATTATGGTTGGATTATTGTAGCAATTGGGGCACTCGGTATATTTTTTTCCGGTCCTGGTCAAACCTATTCAAACGCAATATTTATTGATTACTACATAGAAGACTTTGGGTGGAGCAGATCAATGGTTTCTTCTGTTTACTCAATCGCAACATTAGCTGCAGGGTTGTTAATGATGGTTGTCGGTAAATACATTGATAAATATGGACAACGATTTTTTATGATATTTGTTGCGGTTATGCTAGCAATATCTTGTTTTTGGAACAGTATGGTATCAAACATTGTTATGTTATTTTTAGGCTTTTTTCTTATACGACTGTTTGGTCAAGGGTCAATGACTCTTATTCCAAATACGTTAATACCTCAATGGTTTATAGTAAGAAGAGGTAGAGCTTTTAGTTTTATGGCTATCGGTGGATTTTTAAGTTCTGCATTGTTCCCAATCGTTAATTTGTGGGCTATAGAAGAGTGGGGATGGCAAACAGCTTGGAGATTGTGGGGGGTTCTTTTACTAATATTATTTGTTCCCCTAGTCTATTTGTTTGTAAGAAATAAGCCAGAGGATATGGGGTTACTTCCTGATAATAAAAAACAACATGATATAACTAATTCTGGTAGTGATACGTTAATTAATGAAGTGAGCTGGACGTTAGCTGAAGCTAAAAAAACGAAAACTTTCTGGTTTTTATTATGCTGCGTCGGAATTCCTTCAATGGTTAACACTGGAATAACATTTCATTTACTATCCATTTTTAGCGAAAACGGTCTTGAACCTCAACTTGCTGCCACAGTTTTAGGCATCATGGCATTTGTTGGTTTCCCTATAACATTTTTGTCAGGATTTATTTTAGAAAGAGTACAAGCAAACTCTATTTTAGTGGTTACTTTTCTCGGAGAAATTATTGTTCTTGCCCTTTTAGTTTTCTCTAAATCCCCATTTATCGCTATTCTATTCGGCCTCCTATGGGGATTGTTTGCAGGAATAGAACGAATTGCGCTTAATGTTATATGGCCAAATTTCTTTGGAAGAGAACACATTGGTAGTATAAAGGGTCTAGCTATGTCAATAACAGTAATAGGATCTGCATTTGGGCCATTGCCTTTTGGGCTGGCATTTGATTTGTTCAATGGCTACGAAGAAATTCTGATTGCAACAATGATATTTCCAATAGTGGGTATTGGATTAGCATGGAAAGCGACGAAGCCCAAAAAATCTCACGGCCACTTGTACGAAAAGATTACAAGTGCTTAATTGAAGCTTAAACGAAGGAACAATGTTTGAAAGGTTCATTTATTTAGAATAATTAACCTTGTGATTAGTGTGAAGAAGTTCAATTTATTGTTAAGGAGTTTGAACAGGGAAATTCACGGCTAAATTAATTAGTAATACCTTTTTTTAAAGAAGTAGCAAGGAAAATTGATAAATTGAGAATTAATAAAATATAGCTTTATTTAGAATAGGAGACAAATATATGAATGATATAGATTCAAAAAAAGGAAGTATAAAAATATTTGCTTTAGGTGGACTTGGAGAAATTGGTAAAAATACATATATAATTGAGTATGAAAATGAAATGGTACTTGTGGATTGTGGAATCAAATTTCCTGAAACTGAACTACTAGGAATTGACTATGTCTTGCCTGATTATACATACCTTAAACAAAATAGAGAAAAACTCAAAGGGATTTTTATTACTCATGGACATGAAGATCATATAGGAGGAATACCTTTTTTGCTTCGAGATGTAAAGGCTCCTATCTTTGCAGGGGAATTTGCAGTTGAATTAATGAAAAGTAGGTTGGGGGAACATAAAATTAGGGGTGTTCAGTTCCAGCAAATAGACAATGACACAGTTGTGCAATTTGAAAATATAAAAGTACGTTTCTTTCGTACGTCACATAGTATTGCGGACTCTTTTGGCGTTGTTATTACTACCCCTGATGGAAATATTGTTCATACTGGAGATTTTAAGTTTGATTTAACGCCTATCGGTACTGAGACAGATCTCCATAAAATTGCTGAAATAGGTCAAGAAGGGGTATTGTGCTTACTGTCAGATAGTACAAATAGTGAGGTTCCAGGTTTTTCTATGTCAGAACGGAAGGTAGGGGAAGCAATCGAAGATATTTTTCAAAATGTCGAAGGCAGGATCATTTTTGCTACGTTTGCCTCCAATATTCATCGCGTTCAGCAAGTAGTAAAATCTTCTGTAAAATATCAGCGGAAAATAGCAGTGGTTGGACGAAGCATGGAAAAAACAATTGAAATTGGCAGAAGACTCGGATATGTAGTAGCACCGGATGATTCTTTTATCAATTTAAGTGAAATAAAGCAGTTTTCAAGTGAACGCATTACGATTATTTGTACAGGAAGCCAAGGGGAGCTGATGGCTGCCTTATCACGAATTGCTAATGGGAATCATAGGAGCATTCAAATTATCCCAGGGGACACCATTGTATTTTCCTCCTCCCCGATACCCGGTAATACGATAAGTATCAATCGCGTAATCGATAAACTATATCGTGCTGGTGCTGAAGTTATCCATCATAAAATAAGTGATATTCACACTTCTGGACATGGAAAGCAGGAAGAGCAAAAACTAATGATTCGTATGTTAAACCCTACCTATTTTTTTCCTATCCATGGAGAATATCGAATGCTCAAGGCACATGTGAATTTAGCGACTCAATGTGGGGTACCAAGTGAAAATTGTTTTGTATTAGATAACGGAGATGTGTTGGAGATATCTTCGCAAGGCGCGAAAATTTCGGGAAAAGTTCCAGCTCAGCCTGTATATGTCGATGGGAATGGAATAGGAGAAATTGGAAATATTGTATTGAGAGATAGGAGGATATTGTCAGAAAGTGGTCTTGTTATTATTACGTTAACCATTGATCGCAAACAGCAGAAGTTATTATCTCGCCCAGTAATTATGACCCGGGGATTTGTATTTATTAGGGGGAATGAAGATCTCATTAAAGAGTTAGAGCAACTTACAGGGATAGTATTTTATCTCAGTTATCCTTAGGAACCTTACAATGGTCTCAAATGAAAAAAAAGGGTGATTGAGGATATTGAACCGTTCTTATTTCGTAAAACAGGTCGTAGACCTTTGATCTTACCAATTATCATGGAAGTATAAATATAAATGAGAAGATTTTATAATCAACTCATTGGTTATTTTGAAGAACAGCCTTTTTGGAATATTATTCTAGTAAGCAGTTGATAAAGTAATCTTATGGATATATTGCCTTATTTTATATCAATGGAACAAATTATTGGTTAAAAGGTAAAAGTAAAAAATTTTTTATCTGAAAAGAAGCCACCTTTTAATCTGTTATCGAGCGAAAATCGGGCAACATATGTTCATTCAGTGTACACGCTTGGTTGTACAAAATTTAAGTATAGTACACTTTAACTTTATATTTTGCTAAGTTAATTAAGTAAGTAAACCATTCCAATAGGGTAGACACCCTATTGGAATGGTTTTATTTTCGCAAGATTACTATAATTAGAGTTATCCCGTATGAAGTATTACAATAAAGACGATTAAATACAAATAAAGTTGTTTAAAAAATGGAAGGGCATGTTGTTCCATTAAATGGGCGTAAGGGCGCTTTTCTGTAATAAGGAAAGGGTCATTCTTTATGTAAAGGGCCATTTTGTTGAATAAAGACCCAATAATACCCCTCAGATATTAGTAGGAAAATATTAATGTTAATGTAATAATTTAAGTATAATTCTTATGTTCTTAAACGAATCAGGGGGATGATTTATTGTTTGAAACAAAAAGATGTTATGTAAATATCTTCATGAAATCGGATTTTGCAGATGTTGAAAAATTGTATTTAAATGAGAAAGTAAGGAGATATCTAGGAGGCATTCGTGAAGAAAGTTCAATTGTAACTGTGTTAGACGAAATGCACAATTCAAGTGAAGACTCTTGGTATTGGGTTGCTAGAGAAAAGAGAACAGATGATTTCATTGGTTTGGTTTCTCTTGATCCCCACCATGAAGGCGTTGACATTGAAGTTTCATATCAGTTTCTTCCCAATTGGTGGGGGGCTGGTTATGCAACTGAAATCGTTCAAGTAATAATCAATTATGCATTAAACGAATTAAATCTTTCAAAACTAGTTGCTGAAACGCAAACCGCAAATATGCCCTCTTGTAAGCTTTTAGAGAGATTAGGTATGAATTTAGAAAAAACAATCACTCGGTTCGGTGCCGAGCAAGTAATTTATTCTATTAAATCAGATTAAAAAGTAATTTATTTGAATTGCTTAAGGTTTTAAGTTTATTCAATTAAAGGGCGCGATTCTTTAGGAACGCGTCTTTTTCGTGTATCGGGCCAGATTATTGAACAACACCTTTATTGGTCGAAGCTCAGCATGAGAAGACGGAATATATAGCGTCAAAATACCTTTTGGTACATTCCTGCAAACAAAAATAAAAAACGCCCTTCTGTAGGGCAGCTCTATAGATGTCTCTCCCTATTTAAGAAAAAATATTAACCTAATTCAAGATGGGTGAATATCTTAAGGAGGTAGAGGAGGGATATTAATGTACGACAATTACGAGCTTAACGTACATCGAATGCAGTATGGAAATCATCCGAATCAAGGGAAGGAAAACATGTATCCTCAAACTGTCCAGAGTATGACTAATCAAATGCATCCAACTGGGGTTCAAGGAGCTTACCAACCTATGCACGGCGATATAAAACACCAATGTAGAATGTATATGAACTATCATGTCCAAGCAAAAATGCAAGATGGGTCAGAAATTGAAGGTATTATCACAGATATGGACGAAAATAACGTGACAATGTTAGTTCCAGAAGAGATTGATGAAGAAGAATTAAACGATAATACAAGTAGGCAATATGGTTATGGAAGAAGAAGATTTCGTCGATTCCGCAGACTCCTTTTCCCTTTATTAAATTTTTTGTTTTTCAGACCGTACCCATATTACTATCCTTACCCGTATCCATATTATCCGTACCCATATTAAATTCAGAGGGTACCTGTTGGTAATTTGAAACCATCCTTAATGGGTGGTTTTTTCTCAGATTGCTGTCTCAACCCCATCGCTATCCAGCTGTGTGCGCCAAAGTGCGATTTTTCCTTTATTTATTATTTTAAACTTTTTTAACTGAGCTTCCATCTTATAAATTTCGTAGTTCTGTTTCAAGCAGTTTTTATGGTTCTGCCCAATTTTCTTGTTTTTGTTCGCAATGGATTTGAGTTTTGAATAGTATGTATTGGCAATGAAAACAAAATAACGTCCAATTTCGAAAACCGCCCTGTCAAGGGTGGTTTTTAATGTTTCACGGGATCTAATAAGAAATGGATGATGGATTGCTGATTAATTGGCCTGGGGGAGACTGCTTTTATTACTTTTATCCGTGGGTTATTTGTTGTAGTTCTCTTTCATATAATGTTCATTTTGCATTAAGTCTATTGTTTATCCATCAAATTCCCATATCGACTTTACATAAATACAATAAAAAAAGAAACAATACAATTGGTAAGCTATTAATTAATAGAAAGCAGGAACCTAAAATGACAGTAATAAATGACGTTAAGACAGTTCTAGCAGGATTGAAAAGTGCGCAGGCTGGCTTCGAAACATTTGCT
>NZ_JBHLVO010000020.1:0-84300 GCF_042433335.1 Metabacillus herbersteinensis | reverse complement strand
CAGAACATTGGAAGGTTATTTGACATGTCTAAATTTAGTATAGCATGAGATATTTTAAATTTTTATTGAAAAATATTGACAAACTATTAGCTGGTTTTGCGGAACAAGAAAAAATCCTGCATTTAAAACAGGATTTTTGATTAAACCTTTGTAATTTATCAAACTTTATTCTAAACGGTCAAACTTTTAAAACCGTAAACGGTTAATCTTTAAAAATCCACAATCAGTATAATGCTTATTCCGCCGTATCAGAAATCATATCATACGACAGTAGAAATTCTAACAAAAGATAATTGACAATAAATTCTGTAACCGTAAAAGGAACGTACATTCTATTATGGCGATATTTTGAAAAATTATTTAGTTATACTCAAGGATAAGAGACGAGGAGAATTAAGTAATGAATTATTAACAAGACACGTTACGTGGCAGAGGCTCGCTCCTGACAATTGTAATATTCTTTATCACCAGGGACTTAATTTATGCTTTTGCTTACACGCAAAAATGAGTCAATTTGAATTCAATTGCAGAAACCCTCTATTTTATCTATCCATTACTCTTCTATAGTTATTTATTAAATATCTGGTTATCCTCGTTTTTCTGCAAACTAAGCGGCTCCTCTCTGTTCACTGGTTTTTTCGACCAATAAGTGGCGAGAATCGGACCGGTAATATTATGCCATACGGCAGCAACCACACTAGGCAGGGCAGCTAATGGCCCGAAGTGGGCAGTCGCCAATGCTACACCTAACCCGGAGTTTTGCATCCCGACTTCAATCGAAATCGCTCTTCTAGTATTTTCATCCAGACGCAATACCAGTGCTGTTAAGTAGCCAAGCAGCAATCCCGCCGCATTGTGCATCATGACAGCCATAAAAATAAGGAATCCTGCTTTAGCAAGGCTAGCGGCATTTCCTGCGACAACTGCTGATACAATAATCATGATGGCCAAAACTGAAATAAGTGGAACGACTGATATACTTTTTTCCACCACTCGCGGGAGAATTTTCCTAATCACAATACCTAAGATGATAGGTAAAATGATGACTTGAATAATCGAAATGAACATCGCCATTGGATCGACAGGCATCCATTTACCTGCGAGCAATAATAAAATGGAAGGTGTGGCAATCGGTGCCAATAGCGTCGTAATCGACGTCATCGTAATCGACAATGGAACATTTCCTTTTGCAAGATAAACCATGACATTTGATGCCGTACCTCCTGGAACGGATCCAAGAAGGACTAATCCAGCAGCTAATTCCGCTGGCAGCTTCATCAAATAAGCGATTAAAAAAGCGATAAGCGGCATGATAACAAATTGTGCACATACGCCGATTAAAACTGGGACTGGGTTCGTTATTACGAGTTTAAAATCGACCGCTTTTAATGTCAGTCCCATGCCAAACATCACAATACCTAGTAATATCGTAATATATTTTCCAAACCCTAAAAAGGGATCGGGAGCCATAAAGGCGATGACAGCTGTACAGATGACCCATACGGCAAAATACTTTCCGGCAAACGTACTGATTGCTTCTAAAATTTTCATCATGACACCTCTATTTATTTATTCTTAAAATTTTATTTGGATTTAATAGCGAGTTTGGATCGAGCGCATGTTTAATCTTTTCCATCACCAGCAGTGCTTTTCCATGTTCTTTCTCTTGGTATTTCTGTTTTCCGACCCCGACGCCATGTTCCCCGGTACAAGTACCACCGCGTTCTAGAGCATACATGACAATCAATTCATTAAATTTATCGGCTTTTTTTATTGCATCCGAATTGTTCATATCAATCATCAATAGAACATGAAAATTGCCATCTCCAACGTGGCCGACAATCCCTCCAGGAAGTGCCAGCGAATCCAGTGCCTCTCTCGCATGTTCAATAGCCCCTGCCAGCTCGGAGATAGGCAGACAAACATCTGTCACCATCAGCTTTTTCCCTGGATATCCATGGACATAGGCATATGCTAAATTATGCCGTGCTTCCCACAATTGGTTTCGAGCAGCGTTATCGGTCTCAAAGTCAATGCTCTCACAATTGTGATCGTTTACAATCTCTTTCATAAATTCAACATCTTGGTTTAATCCAGCCTCATTGCCATGGAACTCTAAGAATAACGTCGGCTGCTCCTTATATGCTGTTTCACTATGCAGGTTGACTTGTTTCATTGAATGTTCATCTATAAGTTCAACCCTTGCAATCGGAACGCCCGCTTGTAAAATACTAACGACTGCTTCTACTGCATCATGGACGGTTGGAAAGGATGCCTTGGCTGCCAGTACAAATTCCGGTATACCATAAACTTTTAACGTCAATTCGGTAAAGCAGCCCAACGTTCCCTCTGAACCAACAAATAGACCGTTTAAATGCAGGCCGGATGAAGATTTTGCTGCTAAGTTCCCCGTATGGATCACAGTACCATCTGCAAGAACCACCTCTAAATCTCGAACCTGATCGCGCATGACACCATATTTTACAGATGTTGTACCGCTGGCATTGGTTGCTGCCATCCCGCCAAGTGTGGCATCTGCTCCTGGATCCACTGAGAAAAATAATCCGTATTTTTTAAGCTCACGATTTAACTGTGTCCGCGTCACCCCTGGTTGAACTTTTACAAGAAAGTCCTGTTCCTTAATCTCTATTATTTTATCCATGAGTGAAAAATCGATGGTCATTCCATGGTCATATGGAATGACATGTCCTTCTAAGCTAGTTCCCCTTCCAAAGGGCACAATCGGAACTTGGTATTGACTAGCTATTTTCATAACTTGACTAACCTCATCCGTTGTTGTTGGAAAGACAACAATATCCGGCAAACTGGCGGAATGGTACGATTCATCTCTGCTGTGCTGCTCTAAGATAATTTGATTGATCGTTACTTGACGAACAGGAAGGACCTTCCGTAGAGCCGTAACCAATTCTTCGTTCGTTGTTTGCATTTCATTCTCCCCTATTACCTAATCTAATGAATATGATTGCTCTAAATTGGTCATACCAATTTTCAAAAAGTAAAAATTGGTACAATCTTTTTATATTCTCATTGTACTAAATATTCTGAAAAAATCAATAATTATTTTTTTCAAAAAATTGTTTAAAAAGAAGGGTTTCTGTATCATTAAGGATGTCTATAGTATAGTGTTTAAGAGGTGACATAAGCGATGCCAGAACCAAGGAAAAAAACTTATCAAGTAGTTGTGGACCAAATAAAAGAATATTTTTTAAATGGAGAGCTAAAACCTGGAGACAAATTGCCTACAGAAAGAGAATTAGCGAACCTTTTTAATGTAAGCCGAACGTCTGTGAGAGAAGCACTGAAGAAACTAGAAATCAAAGGGCTTATTGAAATAAGACAAGGAAGCGGGAGCTTTATTAAAACTTCCGAGTCAAGTACATTAACAGTAGATCTTTCCTCCACGATCATACACGCTGAAAAAAAACTTATCTACGAAATACTGGAGCTTCGCCGAGTGCTTGAAGTGGAATGTGCATTTTTGGCTTCAAGAAGGGCAACTTCAGAAGATTTGGAACGGATTCGGGAAGCGCTGGAAATGATGGATCGTTCAAAAAATGATGTAGAATTAGGACTTCAAGCAGACGTAAGCTTCCATATTAATATTGTTCGCGCCTCACATAATTCAATATTTTTACAATTAATTCAAACTCTTAGTGAACATATGCACAACACCATTCAAGCTACCCGGAGGCACCGTTTGGCCAATCCTGAACGGGTACAGGATACGATTGATGAACATAAAGAAATTTATTTAGCGATCGCTTCAGGTGATGCAGACCTGGCAAAACATCTGATGGAAAAGCATATTACGCAAATTCGGAAAGAATTGGCGGAATCATCCTTAAGGTATTGTGAGGAAAACAGCAATTAGAGAAAAGGCAATCAAATTTATGAAAATACCCCCATCTTAAGTAATGGGGAGCATTATGGTTAAAATTGCATAATCAAATAAGAATTGAATAAAAATATCCAGGTCATTCGGGCATTCTATCATATTATGCCCTCTCTTATTTTCACCTAGACGAGTATTTATTGAAAAAAATCCATTAAATTCCTTTTTCCCTTTGTGTAGAAACTAATTCGGAATCCGCTATATGTATTAAGATTTGATGAATACTCCATTTTTTGGTGCAGGTTTAAATCGAAGCTCCTCTTCAGTAAGAACTTTAATAGCTTTTTAAACATCTCATATCCTTGACCATACTCTTCAATTAGTTCCTTCATATTTGGTCCCTCCAATTTTCATGTAAATTCTACAACAACAATCAAATAATATATTCTTCCCGATATATATCTTTCCTCTCCTTAATCAATTAAACTGACCTTTAACTGATTAAAGATCAAGAAAAATGGACTGCTGTAACAGTCCATCGTTGTTCAATTCTTGCGCCCGTTTGTTGAACAAGGAAAGCGATACTTATTCAAACATGGCAGTCTTAAATAATTAAAAAGCAAATAAAATTTTAATAGTTAGAAATTTCTATTAGATTACCATCTCGATCCCTAGTATAAATAGAGGTTATCCTATAAATTAGGCTTCATAATGTCCCATAAGACTTATACCAAAATCTAATCGTTGTAAATCCGCATTTTCCTGACGCTACCCCATGAAAAGCTGTATTTTTGAAATTCAAGAATTAATTTGTCCAATCTTTGACTAAGAGAAACAGTAGTTGGATGATTTAATCCCATTAGTAAGCCTATTTCAATAAGTTCACTTTTTAAGGAGTCAATTTTTATAAGTAATTGTTATTCTTGGGAAGATAGATCTTTAGTAGGGTTGGACATAATAATGAACTCCTTTGGTACAAAACTATAATAACCTTAACGAGTATATTCCAAAATTGTAATGTTGCTTTGAAATAAAGTTTGATCAAAAATACCTCGCAATCCTAAATTTTACGTTAAATAAAAAGAATCCATTTTGAAAAAAGATTGATCAAAATGGATTCTTCTTCAGCAGATTTAAGTTTGGTTTTTATAAAAAAGTTTGATCATTTTCCACATGTTTTGAACAACAATCACGCCCTTTATAGAGTATCTATTACACACGCTTAAATTGTTGAAGTTGTAAAAATAAACCTACAAGATTATATGCTTTTATGTCTATTTTACATTCAGCTTACATTATATACATTCATATTTACACTCATCTTCGTAGGTTATTTAGTTCAGTTAAGACTAAGTCAGATATCGGTGTATGTCAATCCTAATTACGCATAGTCCCACGTTGTCATGTTCATTCTTGTTCCTTCTGTTGCTCCTCCGGTTTTTGTCCAACAAATTGGATAATATGTGACAGTCCATTATGGAGTTCTCCTTCGTGACGGGCAACCTCTCCCATGAATAAGTGAACAATGCGCCATTCAGCAAAAATTTTCAAAAACTCTTCCGGTTTGTATAAAAAATCCAGATCTTGCGGTCCGCCACTTTTATAAGGGATCTGGTAATGTGAATACACCTCTGTCAGATAATAACCACCTGGCTTTACAGCTTCCTTTACACCCTGAAGTGTTTTCTGTCGAAGTTCTGCTAGGAAATGGCCAAAGATACATACAATTTCATCCCATTTAGCTTTATTCCAGTTTGCTTCGTTTAAATCTACAAGTTCAGTCGAAACCACTACACCCCGTTCTTCTGCGAGCTTATTTGTTTTTGCAAGCCCCGATTCCGCATAATCCCATGCTGTGACTTTCATCCCCTGCTCAGCTAAGTAAACCGCATTACGCCCTTCTCCTTCAGCTATAGCCAAAGCATCACCGGAAATTTTTATTTTCTTATGAAATTCTGTCAAAAAAACATTCGGTTCTCTGCCATAAACATAATTCTCTGTTTGAAAGCGAGTATTCCAATGGTTCATCTTTTAATCATCCTTTCTATGTAGTTTTTAAACCTCTAATTGCTAAATGAAATGTTTGAAACTAGGTTTCTGACTCTATAAAGGTGAATTAACCGAAATCAATCACAGGGACATCGAGCAGATTTGAAACGAAACCATGGATCAAAGCAGCCGGCAAGAGAATAATAATGCTCATGATCATCTTGATTTCATACAACAGATTAGTCTTTTCAATCTTTTTACCTTTGATGCGGCTACTAAATGCACTTATTGAGATACCATTGATATTCCCAATCATGATCGTTCGAATCGCACCCAATATCCCCCAATGCTTTTTCTGTTCCATATGCTTCTACGGTGCGATTCCATGCCTCCATGGATGGATTCCCTCTCGTATCCGCATAATGCTGCGCAAAAACGATAGCCGTCATTTCGTGATCAGAAATCCCTTCAGTGATTCCGGATAAAAGCATTTTATTTCCTCTTGGCTCATTCCTTGCTCCAGAGCGATTTTTGTATGAGAGTATGAACAAAATTCACAGCCATTCACTTCCGTTACTGCCAGCATAATCCTTTCAATAAGATGAGGTGTCATCTCATTCGTTTTTTTATTCTTTTTCATGTATTTGAATGTTCTTAAACCTTTATATAGAGCGACATAAAACTCTTTAACGTTATAAATTTTTTTATATAATTCCTGTCCCACTGTTACATCTCCTCCACGTACATATGATTGCCTGCATATTAATTGTTATAAACTAATATATCGATCCAAATCTTCACTGCGGTTGCAAAGATAAGTATAGCCAAAATGACTTGTAATACTTTCGTGTTTACCTTTTTCCCAGCTATAGCTCCCAGAGGAGATGCAATTAAACTTGCAACGACCATAATCATTGCTGGGATGTAATCCACTTGTCCTGTGGTAATTTTTCCAACCGTTGCACCAATTGATGAAATAAATGTAATCGCTAGGGACGAAGCAATGGTCATTCGGGTTGGGATCTTCAAGACGACTAGCATGATAGGCACTAGCAAAAATGCACCGGCTGCACCGACAATACCCGCACCTATACCCACAATGAAAGCAAGTGCTGCGGCTAACCATTTATTGAATTTCACCTGATCAAGAGAAATGTCGTCAATACCTTTCTTAGGGATAAACATTATCACAGCTGCAATTAATGCTAAAATTCCATACGTTAAATTAATGCCACCCTCTGTCATTACCTTTGATCCATAGCTCCCTACAAAACTACCTATTAAGATACTAAAACCCATGGATACAATTAATGATTTATTTAAATAACCACCCTTGCGATACGCCCAAACTCCTCCGATTGTCGCAAAAAATACTTGTACCGCGCTTATACCAGATACTTCATGAGCACTAAATGCTGCTAACCCAAATAATGGTGGGATATATAATAACATTGGATACTTTATGAATGAACCACCAATCCCTAACATTCCTGAAACATACGACCCGATAAATCCTATTAAGAAGATTGCAATAATAAATCCTAAATCCATTCGATCTCCTCCTCCTTTAAGAAAAGGGAACCTAGACTGGCCCCCTTATTCTTTAACCTTTTTTTATCCAAAATTTCAGTACATCATTTTCTTCTTCATGATTCAAAAATTCATGTCCACCAGATTTTGCCCATGCTGTAAGATCATTTTTTGCCCCTTTATCTGTTGCATGAATCTCTAGTACTTGGCCTGATTCTAGTTCATTCATTGCTTTTTTTGTTTTGACAATCGGCATCGGACATGCCAAACCCTTTGCATCTAATACTTTTGTTACGTCCATTATAAAACTCCTCCTATTATTCTGAATTAACGTACCGCACAGCGATTCGGTCCAATTTCCATTTCACGTTGCTTTTCTTTATCTGGCATAATTTTCCCCATGTTTGTTTCACGAATCTCTTGGTATGCATTTGGTTGCGGTGGCAAGTTTTCAGAGACTAGTTTTCTAAATTCAATTTCGTCTTCAATGTTTAAACCATGATTTTTAGCATACAGTGTACCTAGCTTTTCAGATACACTACCATCAGCGTTCAATTCATCGATAATCATAAAATGTGCTGGCAGAACGATGAGTTCCTCCGATAATTCTCTGTACCGTATATAAAGACTTTCTCTTAAATCTCCTACCCAATCTTCTGCCATACCTGCTAGATCGGGTCTACCAATAGAATCGATAAACAAGATATCACCTGAAAGTAAAAACTTTTCGTCCACAACAAAAGAAGTTGATCCAATTGTGTGACCTGGAGAATACAATGCGTGAATCGTTATCGTCGTGTTCCCAATCGTCACTTCATTCCCACCTTCAAGAGGTTGATACTTGAAGGTTACTTCCGTGGCATCCTTTGGTGGCAGCCAATAGGTTGCATTGGTTTTTTCTGCAAGTATTCGTCCACCAGAAATGTGATCGGCATGTAGGTGTGTATCAAAAACGTGTGTAATCTTTGCACCGATACTTTCTGCAAATTCAAGATAAATGCTAGTCATTCTTGTTGAATCAATAATCGCGATCTCGCCATTAGAGACAACTGCGTATGATAAACACCCCTTTCCGATCCGAACAAACTGATAGATTTCTCCTCCATCGTGTAAATCCCCAACTTTAACAGGTTCTAAATGCTCACTCCAGGCCTTCATTCCACCTGTTAAATAAGAAACAGTTCGTCCAACCTCAGAAAGCATATCAGCAATCATGATTGATGAACCTTCCTTGGCACAGACGACTAAAACATCCTGATCAGTCGGAATTCTATCAATGATACCCTCAACCCCATCAAGCAAATCAAAGTAAGGAACATTTAGATAGTCAAAGTTTTTTCCTTCAATTTTCCAATCTTGAAAGTCACTTTCATTACGAACATCTAAAATAAATAATGACTCTTTATTAAAGACCTTTTTCGTCACTTCTTTTGAAGTCATTGCTTTTACAGTCATAATTTTACCCCATATGGTATAATTTAAGTTAAAAAAATATGTTACTTAAAATGTCAATGTTACATCTGCATCTTGTGCGAACTCTAAAAACGTTACAGCTCCACCTACTTCAATTCCATTTACAAATAATTCTTTTTCTAATCCCATCACATCCATTGTCATTTGACATCCAATGAATTTAACGCCTAATTCTTGTGCCATTGCAACCAACTCTGGAATGGCTGGCACATTTGCTGTTGCAAAACCTTCAGCAAAATGTTCTTTCCCTTCAGGCATTGGAAGTTGTTTGTAGGCTTCATTATGAATTAAGTTTAACCCTTCGAATGTAAAGAAAATAGCTACTTCTTGATCTGTTGCTGCAGCTGCAGCTGCAGTTGCGATATTAAGTACTTTATATGCATCAAATAATCCACCATTACTTGCGATAATTGCTACTTTTTTATTCATTATTTTTTTCCTCCTAGTATTTTAATGCCATCATTATGTTAGTTGGATCAAAACCAAAGATCCATTTACCATTAACCTCTGTTTGAGGTACACCCATTTGCGCTGTTGTTTTAACAAGTTTTTCATGATTTCAGGTTTTGTTTCAACATTCACTTCCTGAAAAGAAATGTTTTGTTCTATTAAATAGTTCTTTAACATCCCACTATATGGACATCGTGTTGTTGAATGACTGTTATTGACTTCATTTTCAGACCTTCACCTAACGATTTATACTAATAGTCTCTCCTGACCATCCACTCATTCCTGGTACGACATTATTTACTTTAGTAAATCCCTTTTCTGCTAGCTTTTGTGCGGCAAAATCACTGCGACTTCCAGTACGGCAGACAACAAAGATATCATCTTCTTTGTTTAGCTCATCCAAACGATCATCTAATTCCCCCAAAGGTATTGAGATTGCACTTGGTATATGATTAAATGCATATTCTGCAGCTTCCCTTACATCAAGAACAACAATGCGTTCATTTACATCGAGCTTGTTTTCAAGCTCTTGATTATTTGTGACATGAGGATGCTTTCTTTCAAAAGTTTCCTCACTAGATGACTTTCTTAGGTAATGCTTTAATACTTCTCCTTCTTCAAGCGTACCTAAGTATTGATGACCTGAGCTCCCAGCCCACGCTTGAATATCTGCCTTTGATCCTTTATCTGTTGCTAGAACTTCCAATACTTGACCTTCTTCTAAATTGTTCATCGCCTTCTTTGTTTTTACAATTGGCATTGGACAAGCTAAACCCTTCGCATTTAATATAAGATCTGTTTTTAATGATTCCATTATTAAATCCTCCTATTTTTACCCACAAGGGTATTTAGTCAGTTAAAAAAATTACTCAATTTCACCTTCCCAAGCGAGCATCCCACTTGTCATATTAATGACATGATATCCTTGGTTTTCAAGGAATTGTGTAGCACGCCCACTTCTAGCACCTGAACGACAAACCATTATATACTCTTTTTTTTATCTAATTCGCTCAAACGAAATTCCAGTAACCCAAGAGGGATATGGATTGCCCCAGAAATTTTTCCTGACTGGACTTCATCTACTTCTCGAACATCAATTAAATTTATTGAATTCCCCTCTTTTAATAAGTTTTCTACTTCTTTTGCAGATAATTGTTTCATTGATTTCCCTCCTTTCTATCTCCAGGTACTTACGCCACCTCTTACGTTCTTTACCTGTTTAAATCCTAATTTCTTTAAAGTCTTGCTCGCCTTTTGGCTTCTCATTCCACTTTGACAAATTACAATAACTTCTTTATCTTTTGAAAGCTCCTTCACTGCTTGCTGGGCAAGCTGATGGAGTGGGATATTTTTAAAGCCTTTGATGTGATACCCCTTAAATTCTCCCGAGGTTCGTACGTCAACAAATTGCTTGTTCTTATCTTTTAATTCACTTGATAAATCGCTTGATGAAATCTGTTTAACACCTTTGGCCGGTATTATGCGTTGTAGGATAAAAAACAGAAAAAGTGCGAAAATGATATAATTGAGATATTCCATTTCGATCCTCTCACCCTCTCTAATCTTTGGTAGACATACTTAGAAATTAAATAAACAAGTTAACATTCCCATCTTCTGCGTCTGCCAAATAAGCAGCGACGCCAGCATATTCAATCTTATCTAAGAGTTCGTCTTGTTGAAGACCTAGAAGATCCATTGTCATCGTACATGCTACTAGCTTAATTTCTTGTTCTTGCGCCATTTCAATAAGCTGTTGTAATGATAGCGCATTGTGCTTTTTCATTACATCTTTAATCATTTTCGGTCCAAAACCGGCAAAATTCATTTTGGAAAGTCCCATTTTCTTTGCGCCTCTTGGCATCATTTTCCCAAACATTTTTTCCATAAACCCCTTTTTAACTACAATGTTTTCGTCTTTTCTCAATGCATTTAATCCCCAAAACGTGTGAAAAATCGTTACTTCGTGATCATATGCAGCTGCACCATTTGCAATAATATAAGCTGCCATTGCTTTATCGTAATCTCCGCTAAATAATACAATCGTTGTTTTTTTCTGTTCTGACATGTTCGTGCCTCCTAAAAGATTTTTTATTTTACTACCATTACCTATGGGGGTATTTTATTTATTAAAAAAATATCCCTCTTTCATTAAAAACAAAATCGGGTTTCTTTTTACCCCTATGGGTATAATAGTAATAAAAGAGAGTGTCAACCCTTTTATTTTTAACGACTTTTTACAAGTAAGTTTACTGCTTCTTTTACTAGTTCTTCTGGGTTACCTTCTCCATTTTCATTTGCTTTTCGGACACATTCCACTAAATTTGAACTAACAATCACTCCAATTGTTCGATCAATAGCTGTTCGTGCTGCAGATAATTGTGTAATTACTTCCTTACAATCTTTCTCTTCTTCCATCATTCTTAAAATTCCTCTTAACTGTCCTTCGATACGCTTTACTCTATTTTTTGATTGCACATTGTAATTCATGATTTTACCTCCTTCTAAATGTTACTTCACTTTTCATTTGGTTTTAAATCAATACTATTTTGTTACCTGTAATTGTACACCCAACGATTTGTTACCCTTTTTTGCAAAAAAAACGAATTGCAACATTTCTATCAAGTTGATTTGATGCAACAACATGTATCTTCCGTTTAAGTTTTTTGTAAGAATCATTATAGTCACTTACATCTATAATATATAAGTTCACGTTGGTACACCTAATTCCTAAAACGGGGATATATCTTTTGTACATAGTGATAAAGATAATAACTAGTATACTCAATATGGCGAATGTCATCTAGTTCCCCCTCAAACTCAACGTAAGAATTATTGATGCTAAAACATATAGTAATACCTATAGGGGTATAAAGTCAAGGCCTTTTAAAAAAACCCGATGAAAACCGATCTCAGAAAGTAGTCATTAGATCGGTATAAAAAGTAATAAAGTTAAAAGCTACAGTTATTCTATTCGACAATCGGGCCAGTTTATCGAATAAAGAAGAGCAAAAAAGCTAAGAAAATTTTTTCTTAACTTCTTGTGTATTGAGTAATTATTTTCTACCAACAATAAGAGAAACTGAACCATCTGCAGGGCTGAATGACGCAGCCACTTTTCTTCCACTAGCAGTAAATTTCTCTGGAATGGTATTCTTATATTCGAAGTGTTTGTCCATGTGCCTCTTCATGTACTTTTTGTTAGTTAAATAAAAAAATCCACTATCTTTTGAGATAGCGGATTTCTAAATAGGTCTAATTGAGGTTAGGTTTCTTTAATTTTACACTTGAAATAACAAACGCGATGACAAGAACAATTGTGGCAAATATATACGGCATATCGATATTGATATCAAATAAAATACCGCCAATAATTGGTCCAAGTATGATACCTAAGCTTGTATAAGCAGAGTTCATGCCCGCAATATACCCTTGGTTTTTCCCGGCGATTTTCGATAAAAATGATGTTACAGCGGGGCGTAAAATATCACAAGAGAAAAATACAATACTCGTCACAACAATCATTGTCAAGTAACCGTCTATTAAAATCGTTAGAAAGATAAAAATAGCAGTAGATAGTAAGGTTAAATTAATTAACATTCGTTCACCAATTACATTGACTAGTTTATCAAAGAATATAATTTGAGCAACAACACCAGCTATTGAACCAACCGTAATAACGATTGAAATATCACGAATTGTAAAGCCAAACTTTTCATCGACGAATAAGCTAAACATCATTTCATATACGGCCAGTCCGAACGCTAGTATGAATACAATCAGTAGTGGTGTGAAGTACTTTGGTTGAAATGATTTTTTAAATTCTTGTATAAATACTGGACGTACAGCGGATGCGCGATTTTTTTGTAGCTGTTCTACTGTAATCGAATCATCCAATAGAATAAAAATAATAATGGTAGCAATGAGTGAAATAGCAGCAGCAAAGAAGAACGGTGCGCGTATCCCGAACTCTGCAATCAGTCCACCAACTCCTGGCCCAATTATAAACCCTAAACTGATTGCAGCTGATTGGTAACCTAACACTTTTGCACGATTTGATAAGGTCGTTTTATCTGTAACGTACGTAACAACGGCTGGCATAATGAAAGCGGCACTTACACCACCAAGAAGACGGCTCACAAATAATAGCCAAGTTTCATCCGCAAAGCCAAATAGTGCCTCTGAAAATGAAAATAATAAAAGACCAATGACAATCATTTTTTTACGGCCGATTGAATCGACCCATACGCCTGTAAAAGGTGAAGCCAGAAACTGTGCAAAGGCCATTACAGCGAACAAGTAACCGACAACGGCACCATTTAAACTTAGTTCCTCTGCAATTGTTGGCATAACTGGTGAAGCAAGTCCCATCCCCAAATAAGCAATAAATAAACTAGATAATGCAAGTGCAATAGACACTTTTTCCTTTCGATTCATAATTGATTACCTCTAATTGATTGTAAACCAAGTCACCGTCCTATCTGTTGGAGGATGAAATGGATGCATTCACTTTCTTCATTGTTTGTACAATATTTTGTAATTGTTCTAAATCGATGTCAGAGAAGTGCTTCATTAGAAAATCTTTATCTGCTTCTTCACTTAATTTCTGATAAGTAAGACCTTTCTCTGCTAATACGATGAAAAACTCACGATGATTGTTTGGATTGCTCTCACGCGTAATGAAATTTTGAGCTTCAAGCTTGGCGAGTACCTGGCTTACTGCACTTTTGAAAATGGCAAATTGCGTCGCGATTTCATTGTAATACGTGGGTGTTCCATCTCATAAAACAAAATGGTTTCTTGTTGTGCTGTTAAATTGTAATCATTAAACTTTTGAGCGTTTTTGTTGTACATGACGTAGTTCCATACTAAAAGCATAACGATTGGAATTTAAATAGCACTCAGGACACCTACAAATTACGTCACTTAACTTTAAATACATAGGAAAGCTATATATAAACTTTAGCTTTTTACTTGATTCCCTTTAAAATACCAAACAACTACAGGAATAAGTAACAATGATAAAACGGCTCCAGAAATTGATAGTATCGTATAACTAGAATGTGCGACAACCATTCCTGACAAGGCTCCCCCTGCTGCTCCTGATAGTGCTACAAAGACATCGGATGTTCCTTGTGTTTTCGCACGTACAGATGGATGTGTTGAATCTATAATGAGAGCAGTTCCCGTTAATAAACCAATGTTCCAACCTACACCTAGTAATACTAGTGCTAGGATTAGCAATAATAACGAGTCTGCCGGTGCAAAAGCTGCCACCAATCCAGCGGCAAGGAGTGTAGCACCTGAAGCAATAGCCATAGTAGTGCGACCAAACTTATCTACTAATAAACCAGTCAATGGTGAAGGAAGATACATCGCTGCTATATGGAACCCTATAACTAATCCCACTTCGCTCAAACCATGACCGTGATGTCCCATGTGAACTGGTGTCATTGTCATAATAGCTGTCATGATTAGTTGAGCTAAAATCATTATTACAGCTCCTACCATAATTCCTTTTTTGTTTATGGTAGGATTTTTTAGACTTCCTCCTGTCTGAACTTTATGGTCTTTTTTCTCAGCATTCGCAATTGCTGTAGATACAATCAACGGATCTGGACGAAGAAAAATTAAGAGAATTAATCCAGCAATAATAAAAGCTGCTCCTGACATGATAAACGGACCAGCTAAATTTGGAACACCAATTGATTCTGCAAATTCTCCCATTGGAGTAACTAAGTTAGGACCTACTACAGCTCCTAAAGTTGTAGAAACCAATGCCATACTTGCAGCAGTTGCTCGTTGTTTCTCATTTGCAAGGTCTGTCCCTGCATACCGAGCTTGAAGATTAGAAGCCATACCTGCTCCATAAATAAGAAGGGCAACAAATAAAAGGGCAATGCTGTTGATTAAAGCCGCAATTACAACACCTATAGCACCTAATCCACCTATAAGGAAACCACCTGCAAGTCCAGCTCTACGACCAAAATGTTGTGAGGATGCTCCTATAAGTAGGGCAGCTACGGCAGATCCAAAAGTAAAGAGGGCAATTGGAATTCCTGCTGCATTTTCTGAACCTAACATTTCTTGTGCAAGAAGCGCCCCAACTGTTATTCCAGCACCAAGTCCTGCTCCCCCAAAG
This sequence comes from Metabacillus herbersteinensis, assembly GCF_042433335.1. Lineage (NCBI taxonomy): Bacteria > Bacillati > Bacillota > Bacilli > Caryophanales > Bacillaceae > Metabacillus > Metabacillus herbersteinensis. The sequence continues at coordinate 68,866 of NZ_JBHLVO010000020.1, read as the reverse complement.
ATTTGTGAAAGAATCAAGATTTTTAATGTTTTTTTATAAAGTTGGTTTTGTTTTTCTGGTAAATCAATATATTCTTGTAACCATAAAGGCTGCTGTGTTGATGTATTTTTACTTTTTCTTACCATGAACTCTACCTCCTAACGAAATATCTTTATGGCTTTTCGTGTATTTGTCATTCTTTGACCATTTATGTTATTTCATATATTCGCATCTCATTATATTTATAATTAGAAGAAGCTCGCAATTAAATGATAGATAATTACGAGCTTCTACCGTACACTTTTTATCCAATATGAATACAACTATATATTTTTGTATTCATATTACATTTTGTAAGATTCACCATCTTCTGGTACTAAAATATTACTTGAGAATTCTTTTTCTTTACTAAAGTTTTTTAATTCTTCTCTAGATAATGTCCAATGGTTAACAGCTTCCATATGAACAGAAATAATCTTAGCATAAGGAGCCGCCTTGTGAACTTCATAGATGTCTTCTTTTCCCATGATGAGTGAACCTAATTCTAATCTTTGATTGTCTCCACCATTAACCACAATGATTTCTGGTTGATGTGTATGAATCTCGTCTTCGATAGCGTCATACCAAACTGTATCACCAACTACATATAAAACTTTTTCACTTGGGTGCTTGAATACTACTCCACAAACTTCACCCATTAAGTTTAATAACTCTTCTCCTCTACCATGTTCACCTTTTGTTTTTACTAATTGGATCCCTTCAAAAACAGTGTCTTGTTGTAGTACTTCTACATTTTTGAAACCACTTGCTTTTACTTCTTTTGCATCTGCTTCATTTTGAACAATCATTTTGATGTTTTTTGGCAATACGTTTTTTGCCACATCATCAAAGTGATCTAGGTGTAGATGAGTAACAATTACTGCATCTACGCCATCCAGAATGTTATCAATTGATGTTGGCAAACTCACCAAAGGATTAAACAGATCTTGTCTGATCGTTTCAGGGAAAGTAGGGTACGTACCTTTCTCTGCTAACATAGGATCTATTAAAAATTTTTTATTTGCGTATTCTACAACAATTGTTGCATTTCGAATTTGTGTAATATTCATATTTACAACTCACTTTTCTTTTTATTTGTCTTAGTTTGACAGAGTTAAGTGTATAATATCAGCAGTGTTCAAATACATAGATAAAATAAAGTGTTTTAACTCTTTGACTTTATTTTCGAAAGGAATTAACGTTCAAATAGATCAAACAGATAAAAAAAATTATAGAGAAATTATGTAACAATAGCCGAATTACAATGAAAGAACTGGGAGAGAGAGTACATTTAACATGGCCAGCAGCTACAGCTAGAGTAGAGAAAATGGAAGAAAATGGAGTTATTGAGGGATCTGGCATTAAAGTAAATCAAGCAATTAGGGTGCTTTATGTATACCTTCATCAATATCTATATTTATGGAAAAAACAATCCCTGTACATGGTCTTACTATGGACCAAAAACAGACCATCTTGAACTTTTATCAGATGGGAATACTGATATCGAAAAACAAAATAAAGTATAATGAATAAAGGGTGTCCAGAAGTTGTTTTTTCTGGACACCCTTTTTTTAAGTTGTTGAAACATCTTTCTTGTGAAAGAAAAGATGTTAAGTTTCCAAAAGAAGTTCTTTTATTTTAAAAATGCCTCTGTTGTTTTCACTGTTGCATAGATGCCATTTAATGCGGCCATAAATGCGTAATGAACATGCTCAGCAGGAACGATTTTATCTTCAATTTGTAATGTTGTTGTTGCACAAGCATCTTCAATCACTTGGCATGGATATCCGTGTTCAACTGCTGCACGTACTGTTGCATCAATACACATATGTGACATCATACCGCAAACGATTAATTCTTTAACCCCTTGTTCTTGTAGTTTTTCATGTAAGTTTGTATTGAAGAAGCTATTCGGCATATGTTTTTCAATGACTGTCTCGCCTTCTAATGGGCGTACTGACTCATGAATTTCGACACCTTCTGTATTTGGATGGAAAAAAGGAACGACTTCACCTTCTGTGATATGCTGTACATGAAAGATTGGTGCGCCTGTTTGTCTGAAGTTTGTTAGCAGTTTCGCAGCTTTTTGTGCTGCTTGCTCAGGGTTTGTTAAAGCCATCTTTCCATTTGAAAAATAATCATTTTGGATATCAATTACTAATAAAGCTGTTGTCATTTTCTTCACCTCTTAAAATTTTATATAGTATAAGGATATACATATTTCAATGAATTTTCGATGGTCTCATGAAATACTATCATTCAAAACTATTTCACTGTGAAAGGAGTTACTATGCAAATTGATTCAATTGATGTTCAAATTCTACAATTATTAAATAAAAACGCTCGGATACAATGGAAAGAAATCGGTGAAAAGATTCATATGACAGGACAAGCGGTAGGCAATCGTATCAAAAAAATGGAAGATAACGGCATCATTCAATCATATTCGATTGTGGTTGATGAATTGAAGATGGGGCTTTCTTTTACAGCCTTTGTCTTCTTTTTCATGAATGCATATACGCATGATGATTTATTGAAATTTATTGCTACTCGTAATGAAATTAGCGAAGCTCATCGTGTTTCGGGAGATGCATGTTATCTTCTGAAGATAACGGTTCGTTCACAAGAAGCTTTAAATCACCTTTTGAATGATTTATTGAAATATGGAAACTATCAGCTTTATTTGTCTATTAAGGAAGTGAAAAAGCGTTATAATGCGTCATTAATGTCTGATGAATAACGTGTTTGTTGTCATCATGTATCAATGTAAAGACCGTTACTAAATTATGTATAAAAAGCCCTATCTTGGTAAATTCCATGTCCAAGCTAGGGCTTTTTAGAGAAGACATACATCATGTTTTATGACCAAACATCTCCGTTTTATAAAGTAAACTATTAGCTAATAACAATCGACACTTTATAGTTTGCTTGTTTGTTTAAGTCATTTAAAAATTGATCTAATACCTCATTTGAGGGGAATTTACATTCAAGCAAATAGCAACCGTCTCCACTAACTTTATAATTGTTTATTACATAGTTATCTTGTGTTTCTATAAAAGCTAAATAGGGTTGATGATGGATATTTTTGATATAAATATTTAGAAATGCATGTATAGCAAAACCTAATTTCACTTGATTCACTTCGATACTGCATCCTTTTATTATGTCATTGTCTAATAACTTTGCTACCCTTGATGCGGTTGCTGGTGCAGTGAGATGTACTTTCCCCCCTAATTCTTTCATTGTCAGGCGACTATTTTTAGACAGCTCGTCGAGTATTTTTTTATCTGTTTCATCAATCATATTCTTGTATCCTTTCTAAAAAAATTAGATGTATTTTTACATAGTTTGTTCGCTGTACACTTTTTTATGTTTGCTTAAAAACTTTAAAAATAAAGTGAAATCATGAAATAACTTTATTTTCCCTATGTATTGATCGGTTGAGGCAGTATATATTTATATGCATGCAAATCAAAAGAGGAAGCACCCTCTTTAATATGAACGATTATTTAAAATGTTTTGTTCAGTGATTTTGTATAAGTTAAATAAAAGAAAATTCATTATTTTAGAGGTGAAATATTATGAAAAAATTTGATATATCAGTTTTATCAGCTGCTCCATTAAGACAAGGAGAAACAATGAAACAAGGGATTGATTCTGCAGTGTCATTAGGCAAAGCTGTAGATAAAATGGGCTATAAACGGATTTGGTTTACAGAGCATCATAATCACGACGCTTATGCTAGTTCAGCTACCGTATCTATTGTACAACATATATTAGCAAATACAGAAGACATTCGCGTAGGTTCAGGAGGTATTATGCTGCCAAATCATTCCCCATTAGTCGTAGCGGAGCAATTTGGAACACTTGAAACACTGTATCCAAATCGTGTAGATTTAGCGTTAGGTCGCGCACCAGGAACGGATCAAAAAACTGCCGATGTGATTCGTCGTTCGAATCATAATGGGGTGTTTTTCTTTGAACGGGAAGTACAAGATATTTTGCGTTTTGTAGGGGATGAGAGCGTGCAAGGAGAGGTTCGTGCTTTTCCAGGTATTGGAACGAATGTACCAGTCTTTATATTAGGCTCCTCAATGGGTTCGGCTAAAATCGCTGCAAATCTTGGTCTACCTTATGCATTTGGTGCTCAATTTTCACCTCATGCGATGGAAGAAGCGCTCGCTATTTATCGAGAAAATTTCCAACCGTCTGCTTATTTACAAGAGCCTTATGTGATGGCTTGTATTAATGTGATTGCAGCAGATTCAATGGAAGAGGCGACATTGATTTCTGCAAGTCATTTGCAGGTGTATATCGATATTTATACAAATAATTTAAGTCAGCTTATTCCACCAACTAAAAACTTCCTTGAATCGTTATCACAAGTTGAATTAGAAATTCTTCATCATCGACTAGGGTATACAATCATGGGTGATGCAGAAACTATTCGTCGTGATCTGATGGAATTCCAACAGACTTATCAAATAGATGAAATCATAGTAATATCTAATATTTACGAATTGAGCAAGGAAATCCATTCTTATGAGATTTTAAAACATGTTGTCGATGAATCATTTGAATAAAGGATGGAGCTTCTTTAGAAGTGCGAGTCAGTTCAACAGTCTATGATTTTCAACAATCTGGCGCGATTGTGGGATAAAGCTTAGATTATTAAAGCATACTTTATAAAAAAATTAACTGCCTTATTTTCCCCCATCTTAAACAGGATGGGGGTATACGTGTTTGAAGTATTTAAAATTATAACTTATTTTAATCTTGACATTTCCTTATTGCGGGTTGTGACAGCTTCGCTGGTACTACCCCTTTTCCAAGCAACCAATGTGTCTTCCTCTCTTAAAAAAATTAAAAGCATCGTCTAGTCCGGTTCCTGAAGACTTGGCTTCACTAGCATTGTCAGTGAAGATTCGTTCTTATCCGATTTGTAGTAAAGCATCACGTTTATTCAATCAATAAACATCTTTGAAATAATTTTATTTCTATACATTTTGATTTATTCGAGTTATGTAAAGAAAATAAGTATGACACCAATACAACTAATGGTACTATGTAATACTTTCAAGAAAATTGTTGTATAAAATGAATTCAAATCTAACCTTTTTGTATCCTTTACTTAAAAACAAAAATGCTAATTTAACAACTTTTTTGAGTGTTCTAGAGAATATATAATAAACTCGTTTTGATCTATAGATACCAGTAGTCAGTGTCAAACTTACAAACCAAAAACTTATCATACCTTACCCCTGTTATATCTACTATTACCTATTACCTAGCACCCCACCCTCTCAAAATACCCCGCAATAGCCGGAAAACTCATAAACTCCTTCCTCATATCCCGAAACGAAATTACTCCATTTCCTCTTGCAAGCTCGAAATCTAGCGAATATTCATGACAGTTCAATGGGGCATAATGAAATGATTCCGAATAGAAATTGACGGCCCTAGGCTTGCTGTCAGCAAAGATAAAGACATAATCATTCTGTTTCATCTTCAGTGAATAGATGTTAACCTTATGAAAACCTAATACATTGTTTTGTATCAATTCCGATACTTTCTGATGATCTGCTTGATCGAAGTCTAGTTTGGATATGTTGTCTCCCAATGAAATTTTCTGCTCTTCTAGTAAATGGTGGATGTAATGGGCCAATGAGGATTCTTCTAAACGGATAGATTCCAGGTAAAGCTCTTTCACAATCACATGATCACACCTCGATATGAGAATTTTTATCGCATTTGGTTTTCGTGCTTACGGTTATTGTAGGGTAAGGCTCTTCTCCTTTTGATCCTCAATCTTTCCAGTGTACTCGTTGTAGTTCACTGAGATGCTTCCAACTGGGCCATTTCGGTTTTTTGAGACAATGATTTCTAGTGTTTGATCCTGAGAGTCCTTGTCATAATACGCTTCACGATACAAGAACAATATGACATCGGCGTCCTGTTCAACACTTCCCGACTCTCGAATATCTGACATCATCGGCCGTTTATTGGCTCTAGATTCCACCGATCGATTTAGCTGTGCCAAACAAATGACTGGGCAATCAAAATCCTTCGCCATTGTTTTAATCGATTTGGAGATTTCAGTTACTTGTAAATGAGAATTCCCTCCGTAAAATTGATCAGAATGGATGAGTGTTAAGTAATCGATAAAAAGGATCGGTTTTTTGTTTGGAAATGTATTCATCAATTTTCGTGTTTTCGCTCTCATTTCAGCAATCGTTTGTCCAGCACCATCAAAAATCTGCATAGTCGTTTCATTGAGATCACCAATCACATCCGACCATCTATTCTTTTGACTTTCATTTAACATTCTTTTCGGATCCCGCATTTTTGTACGGTTAAAGCCCCCTGTTGAAGCTATTAATCGACTGGTTATCTGCTTTTCAGGCATTTCTAAGGAAAAGACGAGTGGCAGAAAACCCGTCCAACCCGACATTTTTGCAAAATGAAGCATCACGTCGGTTTTCCCCATCGAGGGTCTTGCTGCCAGAATCGTCACTTCCCCATCCTGAAAGCCTCCTGTCACTTCATCGAGCTTTTTGATACCTGTTGTTGCACTTTTCAAGACTTGTTGATCTTCCCATGGTGCCTCATAGATCTCGGATAACGCTTGTTGTATGGACGTGTGATCCTGCATTTTACTTTGGTTAATTCGATCCAATTCGGCAATGACCTTAGCAATCTCCCAATCATTCATCGCTGCAACCGTTATAATGTTTCTCTTTTCCCGTTCCTTCCAAAGATCTAGAATGAGCTTCTCCATTCCTTCAAATTTCTCAAGATCCGCATACGATAACAACTCCGATAAGTAAGACATCCCGCCAAATGAATGAAGATCGGGCAAGGTAGTCAATGTGATTAAATCAACATTTTTACCAGCTCGGTTTAATTCCACCATTCTTTGCATTAATTCTTTATGCCTTGTACTTTCCAGTTGCTCAGGTTGAACGACAGTATCTTTGAGTAGGTACTCCGCCTTCATCAAGCATCCTAAGAACGCTTTTTCAGCAATACTCATCACTCTTCACCTGCCGTTAAGTTAAGTTCAAACCCACTTGGAATCGATCTACCAGCCGGAAACGACTCGGTTATTTGCTTATGCTTTGATACAGCCTTTTGGTTCTCATGGTAGAAATCAATTTCTTCAACAGTCAATAACGATTCATTTTCCCAGTTTTTTAAGATCCCAACAACATAGTTCAGCTTTCTCTTGTTATTGGCACAGGCAATCGTCATCGCTTTTAACAGCACATCTTTCGGCTGTAAAAAGCTAGAATCATCTAACCAAGATAACAGCTGCTGTTTACCATTCACATTTGAAAAACCAAATCCATTGTTGTCCCAAAACTCAACAATTTCTTTCACTTTTTGATTTTGTGATTGGTTCTCTATATCTTGATGATTCTCTATATTGGGGTTAAAATCTTTTTGTTGTTGTTTTTCTTTTTCTTTTTCATTTTCTTTTTCTTTTTGTCCACGTATCGTAGAACGATGCAGCAACGTATCGTAAAATTCTTCACATTCATTATCTAGATATGGATCATTTTCATTTTCAGGCTCACAAAAAGATTCATAGAGGCTACGAATTTCCGGTTTTTGAATGGTTTCCGAAACATATGTAATAAGCGAGGTATCCTCAACCTCCTTTAATTCGGATAAAATACAATCCATGACCGGTTTCCCGCCTTTATGGAGGTTCTCTTTGCCCCAGTTTTTAATAGCGAGTTCTCTTGTTTCAGGATTGTAACAAATCAACTTGTGATGACTGATGAATCGTTCCATTAACGAATGAACACTCTCAATCGAATAACCCAAATCAAAAGCCATTTGTTTTTTCGTTATTTGATAAATTCCAATTTGAGTCGTATGTGGATTCGTAAGAAGATAAAGGTAAAAATATTTATCCTCCGGGGTCATCTCTTCTGAAACAATCGGATTCTTCCAAAAATCAGTCCGCACCATTCGATATTTTGCCATCTTCCATCACTGCCCTTTCTTCTAAGAAAATTCTTTTCATAGACTATATAGGGAAAAATGAAGTAGAGAGTAGCAGATCTTTCATAAAAATATTGTGAATATTTTGTGACAATAATTACGCCTCACCATTATTTATGTACAGGATATTTTTTATGAATTATTTTGTCCCTAAAATGAAAGCAGGAAGGAAAAACGATTAATCTTTCCTTCCTGCATTTTTGTGTTCTCCTTTTTTGGAAGAGAGGCAATTTTTTTGCTCATTACGTAATGAATATTACTTTAAATAATATATTTAAAACAAGAGTGGATTGTAGTGGAAGGCACTTGACTCCTGCGGGACTTAGAGGAAAGGTCGAGACCCCGGAGGCGGAGCTGAGGAGGCTCGACTTCCTCCCCGCGGAAAGGAACGGTCAAGGTTCAAAATGAAAAACTACTTTCTTTGAGAACCCCAAAAAGCTGTCGTAAAGTCAATATTCACTGACTTTTTGGACAGCCCCGTGATAATTTAGTTTTCACTAATCAGCCTCCAGGCGATCGCGGTCGAACCGACACTCAAGAGTAATAATTGAGTGGTTAATTTTTCTTGCTTAAATTTCGGTGGAGGTATGTCTAGAAAATAAACGTGTAAAAGTGGTCCTTGCTCTTTCAGATAATAATTGTGCAAAGCCTACTTTTTTGTAGTCTTTTTTCATACAATTCTTTTAGAGGTGATGAAAAATGGCAAGAGTAAAATATACAGACAGTGACGTTGCTTTAATGGCAAGGATGATGAGAGCAGAAGCAGAAGGTGAAGGGAGAATAGGAATGCTTTCGGTTGGAAATGTCATTGTAAATCGACTAAAGGCTAATTGTATAGACTTTAAAGATTTAAGATCAATACGGCAAGTGATTTTTCAAGTGCAAGGAGGAAATTATTCCTTTGAAGCAGTACAAAAAGGGAATGTTTTTTATAACAGAGCAAGAGGTGTAGAAAAAAAATTAGCCAAACAAACCTTAGACTATTGGAGAGAACATCCTTCCAAGTATGCTCTTTGGTATTTTAATCCGTATGCTGCATGTCCACCTACATGGTACGGTCAACCAATTTCAGGACAATATAAACAACATTGTTATTATGAACCATTGGCTAATACATGCGAAAGTGTTTATAGCTGGTAAAAAGAATCCCCACACAATTCGGGGATTTTTTGAGCGTTAAGCCTGCTCCAATTCGGTAATCAGATTCTCTTAGATCAACACAGATGAATAAGCGAATTTCAATACAAAGTAACTACATTTCTCTACTAAGTTTAAAACAGTAAAAAAGTGCCTGACCCCCAATAGGTTAAAACATTTGTCCATCGGGGGTCAGACACTAAAAATTCTATTTTGTGTTCTCGTCTGGTTGGTGGATGCCAAATATATTTCCTTCTGTATCCATATAGTATCCCTGCCATGCCATTCCAGAGGCAGAGCGTATTTTGGCATTGCAATCTGGCCTCCATTCTTAATAATTTTTGCTTCAATTGAATCGTAATCTTCCACTCCCATTGTACAAGTATAGCCATTTAAAGCCTGATTTGGTTCTGGGGGAGCACTTTGACGCTGCATTAAAGCTTCGTTAATTCCAGGCTCATTTTCATCACCAGTCACAGCTCCAAAGTAAGGCAGCCCAGCGAAATCGCTCCAATCTTCAAATTTCCATCCAAATACTTCTCCATAAAATTTTTTCGCCCGTTCCATGTTATCCACATGAATTTCGAAATGAACTAATCTTCCCATGATTTCCTCCTATATTTTCACGAATTTTAATATCTCTAGTATGTATTACTACCAATAGCCTTTGGCACACCTTCTTCATTATTGAAACAAATATAGAAATTTATACAATTTCATACCGTTGCCTGTAAACGCGTTTTCATATACCTGGCACCTATAACTACGGACAAGTTCATGTCACATTAACTCATTTCTCCATATAGCTTTTTAAAGCATTCAAATCTTTTACACAGGCTTTTTTAAAGACTCCTGCCATCATTTTTCCGAAAAATTTTGATAAACCAGTAAGTCCATTTATCTCTCCGTACAAAGTAATCTCTGTATGATCATCCAATGAGGAAAGGATATAGGTAAACAAAAATTCACCTTTGCCCGTTGTTCCTTTCGTTCCGTCACAGCGAAGCACAATTTTATCTTGTTCATTGAGTTCGACAACTTCAAAATGTTCAGAAGCTTCTTTTCCAAACATCTTTCTTGTTTCCTTCCACTGACTTCCCACTCGCAAAGGACCATCATCCAATCGATCTATTCCTACTAATCCTTGCATCCAGTGCTTAGCAGAATCAAGATCAAGCAAACCTGTGTACACTTTTTGTTTGGATACCCCAATGGTTCTTTTCGTTTCAAAACGAATACTCAAGCTAAAATCCTCCTTGAAACCTAGTCATTATTAAAATCATTTAATCTAAAAGGCTAAGTCGAACTTCGACATGCTATATCTATAAGTTCAACAAGAAATATCTTTAATCCTGCTTGGGATAATCTATATTGCTTCACACACGAACATCTTTGGTCATGTATTAAAATCACTTGCTATTTGCCAGGCATTGCATCAGTCAATGAAAATTCTAAAAAAGAATAATTTAAAAGCCTTTCCTCGATTCAATATCGAAGAAAGGCCACAGTTGTATACTCAGCAAAAGTTATGTTTGTTTTTCTGTTTGCTTTTTTCCAATAAAGATTACATTAAATCAGAGAATGCCTTTTTTACTGTTGTCACAATAAATTCTAAATCTTCATCTGTAGATGAAAGTGGAGGCGATAACGTAATAATATTGTTAAAGCCAGCTACAGTTGCACCGTTTTTGCCAATGATCAACCCATTGGATTTACATTCAGCAATAATTTTGTCGATTTTTGAGGCAGCTACAGGTTCCTTCGTTTCTTTATTTTCTACGAGTTCAATTCCAAGCAGAAAACCAAAACTTCGGATATCTCCAACTAGGGGATGATCTTTTATTTCATTCATTTCTTCCCTTAAACGTTCACCAAGTATACGAGAACGTTCAATAAGTTCTTCGTTCTCGTAAATTTCTAGATTTTTTAGAGCTAGTGCACAAGCCGCAGGGTTTCCGCCAAATGTGTTAACATGACGGAAATAACTGTATTCTTCAGAACCTTTAAATCTTTCATATAGATCACGTCTAACAGCTGTCGCAGACAAGGGAAGATAGCCACTCGTTAAACCCTTTGCCATTGTCACAATGTCTGGTTTGATATTGAAGTGCATATGTCCAAATTTTTTCCCAGTCCGTCCAAATCCGCAAATCACTTCATCAATAATGAGGAGAACACTATGTTTATGACAAATTCCTTGTACTTTCTCCATATAAATCGGATGTGGGACAAGAACTCCTCCACCGGTAATGGCTGGTTCCATAATAACGGCTGCAACGGTTTCTTTCCCTTCCCATATAATGCTATTTTCAATTTCTAATGCACATTGCAAGTTAAATTCTTCAACAGATTGCCCCGATGGTCGTCGATAGCTATCTGGAGGGCTCACGTGAATAAACCCCGGAGCAAGCGGCTCATATTTATATTTTCGAATAGCCTGTCCTGTTGCAGCTAAAGCCCCCATTGAATTTCCATGATATGCGCGATAACGTGAAATGAATTTATAGCGACTAGGCTCATCATTTTGCTGATGATATTGACGCGCCATTTTAAATGCGGTTTCATTAGCCTCTGAACCACTATTTGAAAAGAAAATGACGTAATCACCTTCTAACCATTCATTTAATTTTTCAGCTAATTGAATAGCAGGAAGATGACTTTGTGTAAGCGGGAAATAGGGCATTGTCTTTAATTGTTCATAAGCTGCCTGGGCCAGTTCTTCTCTTCCATATCCAACATTCACACACCATAAACCAGACATGGTATCCAAATACTTTTGACCATTAATATCCGTGATCCAAGAACCTTTTCCTTCGACAGCTACGGTTGGGATCGCTTGTTCTTTATATGGAGACATGTGATGTCATAAATATTGGCGGTCTTTCTCAATCAGCTCTTCTGCTTTATTTTTAATCATGGTCATGTTTTTTCTTCCTCTCCCTTAATTATCTGTCATTCACAGGTAAATCATCAAAAAAGATGTCGAATGTCAATTTTTCGGTTTTGGATTTAATGTATTAAAAAATCGCAATGTTACCCGAAGTTCCCACCTTTTAATACCGTGCTGTCAGCATTTTTTTTCGAGTATAAAACTCAAATCCATCTGTACGGTTAACATGTAAATCACCATAGAATGAATCTTTGTAACCTGAGAATGGGAAGAAAGCCATTGGAGCAGGTACTCCAACATTTACACCAAGCATTCCTGCATGGATGTTTTCACGGAACTGTCGTACTGCTGATGCACGATCCGTATATAAGCATGCACCATTTGCGAGTTTAGAGGCATTAGCGACATCAATAGCTTCTGTTAAATCTTTAACTCGTATTATTGAGAGTACAGGTGCAAAGATTTCGTCTTGCCAGATTTTCATTTTCTGAGAGACATGGTCAAATATTGTCGGTCCGACAAAGTAGCCTTCACCGTTTGCGGCTTCGTCTTTACGTCCATCACGAATTAACTTTGCCCCTTGAGCGACACCGGATTCAATATAATCGATTGTTCGTTTTTTATGCCCCTCACGAATAACTGGTCCTAGGAAAACCCCATCATCAAGACCATTGCCAATCATGATATTATCAGCGTTTTCTATTAGTTTAGTAATCAATTCATCTGCAATACTTTCCTCTACAGCAACAACAGCGGCTGACATGCATCTTTCACCTGCTGAGCCGAAAGCTGCATTAGTAATTTCTCTTGCCGCTAGATTAAGGTTTGCATCCTTTAATACGATGGAATGATTTTTGGCACCTGAAAGGGCTTGAACTCGTTTCAAGTTGTCCGTTCCTTTTTTATATACAAACTCTGCCACTGGCTGTGAACCGACAAATGAAATGGCTTTAACGTCTTTATGCTCAAGCATTGCGTTAACGACATCATGTGCACCATTAACGATATTTAAAACGCCTTTTGGAAGACCCGCTTCCTCTATTAATTCAACAAGGCGTGCGGCAAGAAGTGGTGTTCGCTCGGATGGCTTTAGCACAAATGTATTTCCACATGCAACGGCGATGGGGAACATCCAGCATGGAACCATCATCGGGAAGTTGAATGGTGTAATACCGCCTACAACCCCAAGTGGATATCGATACATTCCAGATTCAAGGTCGGTTGCAATATCAGGAAGCTGTTTACCCATCATTAATGTGGGTGCGCCAGCTGCGAATTCTACGCATTCAATACCGCGCAGAACCTCGCCCCTCGCTTCTGAAAGACTTTTTCCATTTTCAATCGTGACCAGCTTGGCGAGTTCTTCCCAATTGTCAACAAGAAGCTGCTGATACTTAAACAATATTCGGGCACGTTTCGGTACTGCTGTCTGTGACCATGTTATAAATGCTTCATTCGCAACTTGAACTGCACAATCCACATCTTCTCCTGTAGAAAGAGGGATTTCAGCAATAGTTCCCCAGTTGCTGGATTGACAACGATTTCTGTTTTGTCGGAAGTAGAGTCAACCCATTCGCCTCCGATATAATTTTTTAACTTTTTTATTTTTTGTGTAATGGTTGTTAAATAAAACGCTCCTTTTACTAATTTGATAGATTGAATAGAAAATAAATTTAAGTAGAAAATATTAGATAGTATACCTATCGGGGTATATTTACGTTTATTCTTCTGGTTTTATCCTAAGTATTTATCACATTGCCGATTAAATAGGCTTCATTCTTTTCTAAATAGGAAACCCAATTCTCCGACTGTTCGTAAAGTTCTCCTATAGAAAGGAGTAGTCCATCATCATAATGCTTGCCAGTTAACTGAAAACCAACAGGCAAGTTTTCAGCTGTAAAACCACAAGGGACCGTCATAACTGGAAATCCTAATAAATTCCCAATTGGCGTTCTGCCTAAATGAAAAATATTGTTAATTGATTCTTCTGGAGGAACACTTCCAATATCAAAAGCTGGAATAGAATTAGTGGGTGAAAAAAGAACATCACATTTGTATTCAGCCATTGAATCTAATAGATTCTGAATAAATTTTTCTCGATAATGTAGAGCATTGATGTATTCACTTGCCAAAACTTTATTTCCTGAATTCAAGCGGAATTGAGAATCTTCCCCGTACATTTCTGGGTTTTTTTTGAAGGATGGTTCATGGAAAGTATATGCCTCTGACTTTGAGATAATTTTATGTGCCTCTAACGCATCTCCTATACCCGGTATAGTAATGTCGACTACTTCTGCACCAAGTTCTTTTAATTTTATTAACGATTGATTAACGATTCTTTTCATTTCTTGATCCATGTTTTCGAAAAAGTAATTTTCACAAATTCCAATTCGTATTCCATTTAAATTATTTCTTTTTATTTCTAAATTAATCCTATTCTTTTTTACAGGGGCAGCCATTATCTTTAACATGATTCTACTATCTGCAACCGTTCTAGTCATTGGTCCAATATGGTCAAGAGTCCAGCTTAAAGGAGTGCATCCTTTTCTGCTAACAAGATCATACGTTGGCTTTATACCAACAATTCCACAAAGGGAGGCTGGAAGTCGAATCGATCCACCAGTATCGGTTCCAACTGCTCCAAATCCCATTCCTGCCGCAACTGCAACCGCAGAACCTCCACTTGAACCGCCTGGTATTTTTTTTATATTCCATGGATTTCGTGTAGGACCGTAATGAGGATTTTCTGTTGTAGCTCCCATCGCAAATTCATGAAGATTTGTTTTTCCTATTATAATGGCTCCTGCATCTTTTAATAGCTTTACAACATCTGCATCTCGATTCGAGATTGATTGTTCAAAAATTTTAGAGCCTGACGTTGTTCTACTACCCTTCGTTTCAAAAATATCTTTTATTGCGATCGGTACACCATGTAGTGGACTTCGAATGTTTCCATCTAGTAATTCTCTTTCTAACGATTCTGCTTGTTTCATAGCATCATCATAAAGAACAGTTATATAGGCATTTAAAGATGGTTCTAGATCATCAATTCTATCTAATAATTGTTTTGTTAGTTCTACCGGAGATATTTCTTGTTTTTTTAGTAAATTGGCTACAGAGTGTATATCTTTAAAAAACAACTCATTCATCCCTATCTCTCCCTTATGATTAAATAACTGTTCTTTTTTTATAAACCTGACCTAAATCACCCTCTAGGGTAAGAATTGAACTTAATAATTTATTCGTCATTTCATGTTTCGGATTTCTGAATAAATCTTTTGTCGATGCGGTTTCAATTACCTCCCCTTTTGATAAAACAGCTACTCGATCACAAAAATAAGCAACCAAATCTAAATTATGAGCGATAAATAAATAGGTTAAGTCAAATTCCTTTTGCAAGTTGATTAAAAGATTAATAATCTGTGCTTTAACGGAAACATCTAGTGCTGATACTGGCTCATCCAGGACGAGAAATTTAGGTTTCAGGATTAAAGCTCGGGCTATTCCCGCTCTTTGTCTTTGTCCACCAGATAATTCATGGGGATATCGATGAAAATAATCAGATCTCAATCCAACCACTTCTAACATTTTCAATACTTCTTTATGGATGTATTGAGCGTCTTTATTTCCACCAAATTTTTGAAGGCCGTGAGCAATCTGCTCTCCTATTGTTTTTCTGGGATTGAAGGCTGAACCTGAATCTTGGAACACAATCTGAATATCCTTTCGTAAAGCGGCCATATCTTTTTTCGATAAGTCTCTTAATGACTCACCGTTATAAACAATTGAGCCATTGGTTGGTTCGATTAGCCTAAGGATCATACGTCCAACGGTTGTTTTCCCTGATCCTGATTCCCCAATTAACCCAAACGTTTCTCCTTTAAGAATAGAAAAGCTCACATCTTTCACAGCCGTTATTTTTTTACTTGGTAGAAATAAACTTTTTTTACCATCATAAAATTTCTGCAATCCCTTTACTTCAACAAGAGTATTATTCTTCATTATCTATTTACCCCCTTCATTCAGTACACAACGGACGGAATGATTTAATCCAGTTGGTTTTACTTTTTTCAATAAAGGTTTAGTTTTATGACACATATCATTAGCAACATGGCATCGATTCACAAACCTGCATCCTTCTGATAAATGCATTAAATTTAGGGGTTCCCCTTTAATTTGAAATAATGGTTTTTTTCCTACACTTTCATCAAAGATCCAATCAAGGTTTGGTATACATTTTAATAAACTTTGTGTATATGGATGCTTTGGATTAAAAATTACCTCTTCAGTCGTGCCTTTTTCAACAATTTGCCCAGCATACATAACCGCTACTTTCTCTGCGATACGAGCTACTACACCAAAATCATGAGTGATAATTAAAATAGCTGTTCCAAACTTGCGATTTATTTTTTGGAATAAATCTAATACTTGTAATTGCACAGTCGGATCCAAGGCTGAAGTTGGTTCATCGGCAATAATTAAGTCCGGTTCGCAAGCAAGAGACATTGCGATGACAACCCGTTGTCTTAACCCACCGCTTAATTGGTGTGGGAAGGATTGAAAAATCCGCTCCGGTTCATCAATCCCCATATGCTCTAACAAATCTAGCGCTTTTTCTTTCGCTTGTGTTTTTGTCGAATTTGTTTTATCTAACATAATTTCGACAATTTGCTTCCCTACTCGATAGGAAGGATCTAAAGAAGTCATAGCATTTTGAGCTACAAGGGAGATTTTCCCTCCTCTTATCTCCTGCATTTTCTTCTCACCAATAGTGAGAAGATTTTCTCCGTCTACTTCTATATTTCCGGAGTAGTTTTCTAATAGGTTTTTAGGTAACAATTGTAGGATTGAATTAATTGTCATTGACTTCCCTGAACCAGACTCCCCAACAATCGCTCCAATTTCACCTTTTTCAATAGTAAGACTTACATCTTCCAAGACAGTAAGAGAACCTTCAGTCGTTTTGATTCTTGTTGATAGATTTTCAACCTTTAGTAAAGATTTTGTATGCAATGCTGATTGGACATTCATCTAACCACCCTTTCATAAACTCCTGACCCAATATTAAGCAATATTTCGAATGGCTTTTGTACTCATTTTTTTATTTTCTTTCAATTTTGAATGTTCATATGGATCTAATGCATTTCTTAAACCATCACCGATCATGCTGAAGGCAAAAGACAAAATTAAGATGGCGATACCTGGAATAAATGTGACATATGCATGCCCTTGCATTAGTACTTCACTACCGTCACTTGCCATTCTGCCCCAATCAGCAGTTGGAGGTTGAACGCCTAGTCCGATAAAGCTTAATCCGGCTACCGTAACAATTGTTACGCCTGCAAGAGTCGTACTGTAGGCTATTAATGAAGGTAAAACATTAGGAAGTATTTGTTTAAACATGATTTCCACTTTACCAAGTCCAAATGCTTTAGCTGCTTCAACATATTCTTTCTGGCTTTCTTGTAAAGTGTCCGTATAAACAACACGGGTCATATAAGGGATTCGTACAATAATCATAGCGATAATGACATTAAGTAATCCCGGTCCTAAGATAGCAGCAATGGCGATCGCAAGTAATACAGCTGGGAAGGCAAAAAAGATATCCATAATTCTCATAATGACGTTACCGACAATCCCTTGATAATATCCTGCAATAACCCCGAGACAAATGCTGATGATTGCAGCAATAATGACGGGAACAACTGCGGAAATTAATGAGGTCTGTGTTCCGAAGATGATCCTGCTTAAAATATCTCTCCCTTGATGATCTGTCCCGAATAGATGTCCCTCTGATCCAGGAGGCATTAAACGTGCGCTTCCTTCTGCAACTACATTTGGATCATACGGTGATACCCAAGGAGCAATAACTGCTAAAATCAAAGAGAACAATATAATAACAGCTCCTATAGTAGCCATTTTGTCATTTAAAAAAGCTTTACATGACTGTTTCCATTTACTAGCCATCCTCTCACCTCTATTCAGCTTTAATTGAATCTTGTAATTTCGGACTTAAGTAAACATTCAAAAGATCAACGACTAAATTAACTACCACAAAAGTGATCGCAATTAAAAGAATTCCAGCTTGGATGGTGGGATAATCATTAGAAGTAACAGCTACATAAAGTGCTTGCCCAATGCCAGGCCAATTAAATACAACTTCACTAAATAATGCTCCGCCAATAATATAACCTACTTGCAAACCAGAAATATTGATGATTGGCGGCAGTGAGTTCCTCATGACATGAACGAGGTTAATTTTTGATCTTGATAATCCAAATGAATGAAAATAATTCACGTAATCCTTCCTTAGAATGTCTATCACTGTACTTCTCGTTAACCTTGCAATGACTGCTAAGGAAACCGTTGCGGTAGCAAAAGCAGGTAGGATTAAATGATGAAGTAAATCCATGAATCCTCCTGGGTTTCTCATATTGTACATACCGCTTACAGGGAAAATTTGAGTTTTAATCGCAAATAGCCACATAAGCATTAACGCGATCCAAAATACCGGCATACTCGCTCCTATTAAGGCAACACCCATGCTGACCTTGTCAAAAACACTTCCTTTTTTCAATGCACTTATCAAACCTAAAATAACACCTAAGGTTACACAAATAAGTAAACTAGCAATAGTTAAGATCATGCTATTAAAAAAACGTGGAGAAAGCTCTTGAATAATGGGAGTATGAAGTGTATACGAAAATCCTAAATCCCCTTTAAGAAGTTGAGATATCCACGTACCATACTGTACATACACGGGTTCATTTAACCCCATCTCAATTCTTAATACATCTACCGCCTCTGATGTTGCGTCACCACCAAGGATTGATTTAGCAGGATCACCGGGTATAAGTCGTATGAGTAAAAAAACAACAATCGTTACACCGAATAAGACTGGAATTGTAGATAATATTCTAGAAAGTATATATCGAAACATCCCTTCCCCTCCCAATTTTTAGATCTATGAAAGTGAATCATCAGGTATCTAACCCCATAGATTAGATACCCTCACTTCTGATTCATTGTCTTTCAATGTTAGTTTTCAATCCAAACAGGTGCTAATGTGTACCATTCTTCAGATGGAACAACAAACCCCTTAACACGAGAGTGAACAACATATGGTGCTGAATCATTTACAATCGGAGCAAATGCCGCGTCTTCCATAATTATTGCTTCTGCTTCTTTCCATAAATTATTTGATTCATTTTCATCTAAAGAGGTGGAAGCCTTATCTAGTAATGTATCTACATCTTTATTTACATACTTCCCAGAGTTAAAACCCCCAGGTGCGACAAAATCAGAGTGCGCAACCATTGATAGAAAATATGGAGTAGTACGACCAGATGACATTTGATTCATTCCGACATTACTATCCATTCCATCACTATAGCCTGAATAATAAGTAATCCATTCCTGCGTATCTAATTCAAGATCAATACCAATCTCTTTTAAATCTCTTTGAATCCATTCAGCGATATCAACTGGAAGCAATTGTCCTGAACCATCAACCGATGATTGTAATGTCGTTTCAAAACCATTTTCCAATCCAGCCTCTTTCAACAACCCTTTTGCCTTTTCTGGATCATATTCATACCATTTGTTATCTGCATCATGAATGACTGAACCTGGTGATACCATCGTATAGGCAGGATTTACTGTTCCATTTAATAATTCATTGGCAATACCTTCTCGATTTATTGCATAATTGATTGCTTGCCTTACCTTTTGATCTTTCATATATTCATTATCGAAATTGAATGTTAAGTACCAAACATGTGGAGGAGTTCCCGATATTACTTCATAGCCTTGATCTTTCAAATTATCAATAGCATCTGGTGGTGGAACTGCAATAATATCCACTTCATCATTTTGAATAGCTAATACCCTTGCGGCAGGATCTGATAAAGGTCTAAATATAACTGTATCTAATATAGCCTTTTCTCCCCAATACTCTTCATTTCTAACGAGAGTAATATTTTGCCCTCGATTTCTTTCACTAAATTTAAATGGTCCTGTTCCAACTGGATTTTCTCCCATACTGTCATTTCCATTTTCAATAATGGCAGTTGGACTAACAATTTGAAGGGAATTGATTTGGGCTAACATTCTCGGAAATTCTGAGAATGGCTGACTAAGCTTGATATTCATTGTATATTCATCTACAATTTCACTACTTTCAAAAAATTTCCATGTTCTAAACGTACGTCCTGCTCCAGTATTATCGTAATAATCAAAATCTTTATCCGTTAATCTTTTAATATTAAAATCGACCGCTTCAGCATTAAATTCTGTTCCATCATGGAATTTAACTCCTTCTCTTAAATGAAACGTATAGGTTTTACCATCTTCTGAAACTTCCCAGCTATCAGCTAAAACAGGAATCAGTTTAGGCACAGATTCTTCGTCAGATGATTTACTTAAGTCTTCACCAATCAATGGTTCAAACATCTGATTCGTAATTCTCATTGTCACCCATCCACCTGCTCTATGCGGGTCTAAAACATCAGCTTCTGATTCCATTCCAATAATTAATTGTCCACCTTCTTTAGAATTGCTACTATTTGCATTTTCACTTGTAGTGGTATTCGTACATGCTGCTAGAATCATGATTAAACTTAGAAGAATTGTAGAAAACAGGTTTTTTATTTTCATTATTTCTTTCCCCCTATTCGACTTCATAGATTGCTTCATCTATTAAGTTGTTAAACTTGGTTGCAATTGTTTAATCATCTTTAATACAGTTCCAAACATGATATCCGTACCTTTTGCCAAATCATCATAAGAAGCATACTCTGCCGGATTATGACTAATTCCATCTTTACAACGGATGAATATCATTCCATAATCACAAGCATATGACATAGCTAAGGAGTCATGGAATGGACCGCTCATTAGCTCAGGTGCTTCTAAACCTTTTTCTTTACATTCGTTTCGTATGATATCTTTAATCCAATCTGCACAAAATCGTGGTTCACTTTTTGTATCTTCTATAATTTCGTATGTTAACTGATGTTTATCAGCTACCTTTTGAATTCTTTCTCTTAATTGAGTTTCGTATAAATCTCTGCGATTGATGTCTATATCACGTAAATCAACTGTAAACTCTACTTTTTCAGGAATGATATTACGTGAATTTGGAAAAACATCAATTGTTCCAACCGTACTTACGGTTGGTGCCGATGGATCTTGTTTGGCTATCTCATTTAGAGCAACGATTATTTCTGCCGCTCCCACTAATGCATCTTGACGAATTGCCATTGGAACTGATCCAGCATGACCTGCAAATCCTGTTAGCCTGACCGTTAACCATAAGGGTCCAGAGATTGCGCTTACGATACCAATTGGCTGATCCTTTTCCTCAAGAATTGGACCTTGTTCAATATGTAATTCGAGAAAGGCTGCAATACTATTTTGTGGATAGACGGATTCATCAAATTTATTTGGATCGCAGCCAAAGTCTATTAAAGCTTGCTCTCTTGTAATTCCATCTTTATCCTTTCGTAATAACTCCCCTTCTTCTAATTGACCAAGGATTCCTCTAACACCAAAAAGTCCCTTGTTAAATCTCCAGCCTTCTTCATCAGAAAACGATACCACTTCAATCGGATTCTCCGGTGTCATTCCTTGTTCAGTCAACGTTGTTACGACTTCAATCGCTGCAAGTACTCCCGCCACTCCATCAAATCTTCCTCCATATGGCTGTGAATCTAAATGAGATCCTAGCATTAAAACCGGTTTAGTTTGATCTTTCCCCTCTAGTCTCCCAATTAAATTACCAAAGTGATCAATTCTTACTGTCATACCTGCCTCTTCCATCCAACTTCTCGCTAACTCAAATGCTTGTTTTTCGATCGATGATTGTGAGGGACGACAAATTCCCGTCTCTCCAATTTTCCCTATTTCACTCATTTCCTCAAAATGTTGTTGTAAACGTTCTTGATTAATTTTCATCTTGAACTCCCTCCTTATTTCTTTTTTACAACTGTGAGTAGAAAGTTTCTAATCCATAGAGTTTTTAATATATCTTTAAATCTCATAATTTATTATCTTTAGAATAATCAAATTAATCAAATAACATGTTACATTTTATGACACTTTAACTATAAAAACTCTTTAATGTAATTTTTATCAAAACAAAAGTTCGATTATGTAATATAAAATGACAATAAGAGTTATATAATAATTTCAAATAACAATCAAAAGAGCAAATTTCAATAAGTCTTTGATGACCAAATAACACAAAAAAGCTCCAATCCCTTACCTACCAAGGGCTTGAAGCTCATTATAAGGCTGACCTGTGAGAGATTAGAATCCACGAACCATTCCCGGTCAAGGCAAAGACTCAAATGTAACGAATATAGTAAGATATAGCTTTTTCTTTACCCCAAAACTATCGCGTTTTCAACGTCCTTATTCTAAAAATAAAATAATAATACTTATACCCTACAATCAAAATCAAAAGAATCCTAACATATATATTGTCCAACAATATAAACGGAATCGCGATCATACAATCCGCAAACAAAAGAATCGTTACCTTCTGACTCAACGTCATCGCTCTGTTTCTGACGAATTCCTCTAAATGCTTTTTATATAGTTTAGTAGACTTAAACCAGAGTTCAAACTTCTTTGATCCTCTGATAAAACATACGGAAGCTAGAAGAAGAAATGGAGTTGTGGGCAGTAACGGCAAGATGACTCCTAGAATGCCTAGACCCATGAATAGAAAACCCAGGGCTATATAGATGAATTTTCTTATACTTTTTATGATTGTCACGCTCCTAGCAACTACGGTTATATAAGCTTATTTTACCATTGTTCTTGCAGAGTACGGAGCAATATTAATAGGGAATAAATGTCTTATTAGTTTCGTATTAACTTAATGTTTCACTTTTTGGGATAGTACTTAATAAAGTCACTTAATGGGAAAGTACAAGTCCACCCCAAAGTATGGTACATTATAAAAGATATTTATACGAAGGGAGTTTTTTCTAATGAGTAACAATGAATTACATAATGAATTGCCACCAAAAACATGTTCGGTTGATCGCCTTGTAACAATGGAGGACGATGTTACCAAAGTTCTTGAAGGTAAGAAAACAGCAACGCGCAGAAATGGAAGATATGCGGATGTTGGAGAAATCATGGTGTTGAAGGATAAAAACTTTCGAGTGGATAAGGTGTATTCACAGTCCTTAGGTGAATTAACAGATGAGCATGCAAAACATGAGGGTTATGACACGGTTGAAGAATATAAGCAATCAATACTAGCCTATCACCCAGGTATGCCTTGGCTTCCGCAAATGCGAGTTTGGGTGCATGAGTTCAGCCCTGTTAATGAGTAATAGGTTAAGTAATGGAGTATTTACTTTACCGTATTTTAATTTTTATCCATGTAATTAGTGTGATTGCATCTATTGGACCTTTCTTTATCCTTTTGCCCCTTGTAAAGAAGCTACGTGTTGCAAAAGGAGAAGAACTGGATGCCTACATAGGTACGTTTCGATATGTGGTCCAGTTGTCAAAGCATTCGGGGCATGTACTTGTTGGATCAGGCATACTCTTAGTCGTTTTAGGTCCTTGGACTTGGGGTACACCTTGGATCGTTATGACTCTGATTATTCTGTTTCTTTCATTGTTCTTTCTGGCAAGAGCGTTTTCACCAACACTTCGTAAATTTTATGAAGAAGGACAGAATCCTGATGAGCTCACTGCCAAGCTGAAGCGTTCGATTTGGATTTACATTGTGCTGTTGTTGGCAATGCTTTGGTTTATGGTCGGAAAGCCAGCATTATGGTGATAAAGAGATTGGATCTCAAAAATAATAAAAATGAAACCTTGTCAATATAAGATTGACAAGGTTTTTTCGAATAGAACATATTAACCCAAGCTACCTTTAATTGCTTTCATAATCTTTAATGCTTTTTGATTTTCTATTGTTAGTTTTGTATCTCCAGTGAAACGAGTTACTTTTTTGGGAATGACTTTTTTATCTTTTTTTGATTTTTCCATGACATCTCCCTCTTCCTTGTAATCTATTTTACTAATTTATACAAGAAAGTGTGCCAATATACTTGTAAAGAACAAAAGCGCAAGCGCCTTGATCAGCCTTAGGCATAGCATAAGGCGATTCTAAATAGAAGGCGTTCTTTGCCTTCAATTTAGAATTGACTTATGACCTCGAGGCAGTCAAAAACGCGACATCCTGTCGCATTGACTGCACTAGCACGTCCTGTGCGTCGGGGCTAGGCGCTGGAGCTGGATGCAGAAACGTTATCCACAGTACAAGAATTTTATAAGTTCATAAATAGAAAAAAGCAAGGTGCTAAAATACACCCTGCATCACGTTATAAGTTGTTTATATAGTGTAATACCTTTTTGTTTAGTTCCTGTACACTATGAGACATTTTGCTTGTGGATTTTTCTGATAAGTGAGTGGTCTTTTTTGCTCGAGGAAGATCTTGAGTTCGTTTGGCTCTTTCAGTAAACTTTGCGATTTTTTGTCCTTCTGCAAATTTGACGACAAGTGTTCTATTTCCCATTTAAAACCCTCCTGTGAAGCGGTCTTTTCTCTATTATATCATCACTCTAGTTAAATGAATGATAAAGATAGATTAAGTTAGTGATATGAACTGCGTCAACTTCTAACAAAGTTCCCTTTTGATTTTTCAAAACAACAAACAAATTTTTCTCGTTCATAAAAACTGGAACAATCATACTGTCTTCTTTTATCAATGAAATGATTTCTGATTGAGACAAAGATGTTATGTAGGATTCCCGCTCTATACCTAAGTCAAACGAATTAAGGCGTTCAATCCTTGTTAAAACTTCATCAATACCTTCTAAAAAGGCAAGCTCTTCTTCCTCTTCTGTTAAATTTTCTAAGGTCAAATCAATGAGATCTTCTTCCTCTTTGCTTTCATCTGATTTTCCCCACTCAACATCCCATAATTGCACTAGAAAACCGTACTGATTAGAATAAGTTGAGAGGTAATTCTCCAACTGATCACTTTCTTCTTTAGCTGTGTTTGGTATAGCGATGCCACTGAAATACTCTCCTGCATTTTGAATCATCTCAGACATCGTCCCTACCCGTCTCATTGTTCCTTGTTGTATTTTTTCATTTTTATCTATTACATTTTCAACATAATCACTATATTGAAACTCAGTATTCCATATTTTCATTATACTTGGTGTGAGCAGGAGTGTGAGATCCATGAAAATAACAATTGATGCCAAAGTAAGTATAAATGGCCAATTCGATAAGACTATTTGATCAAACATTAAACCTAGTGAAACGGCAGCAAAAAATAAGGTATATAGCACTTTTCTAATCGATCTTAAGGATAGATGGTATCTTAACGGAGAAACAAGGAAGAATATCAAATTCAAAATAGCAAATACCAATAGGCTCCCTATAAAAAATTTAAACGCCATTGAATTATGCTCACCTTTCTTTACAAAGAATTAAGGATCACTCAGTTCATATTCTGAAAATTCGTTTCTTTTATCTTATCATTTATACCATCTAATTTAGACTACTTTTGGGATATCCGTTACTTTTAATTAAAAATAATTGTAAAGTTTCAAGCTCTCTTGAAACTTTATTTAAGCAAGCATATAGTATCTAGTTGGCAGTATAGAATTAAATTCACAGTAAATTGTCATATTTTTCATTGACAATTAGAATAATAGATCATATAATTTATCTCGAAGTAAGTATTCTTGATTTTAAAATAAAAATTAGAGTAAATAAAAAGAACTTAGGGAGAGAATAAAATGACTAAAACAAAATGGGCAATTGACAAGGCACACAGTAGTGTTGATTTTTCTGTAAAACATATGATGTTTGCAACAGTAAAAGGTGGATTCCAGGAGTTTGATGCGAAAATTGAGGCAGATCCTACAGATTTAACAACTGCTGCTATTGAGTTTACAATTGATGTTGCTAGCGTCGATACACGTAACAACGATCGTGATGTACACTTGCGTTCTGCTGATTTCTTCAATGTTGAAGAATTTCCGACAATGACTTTTGTATCAACTAGTTCTGAGAAAAAAGGGGAAAATGAATACAACGTAACTGGAGATTTAACTCTTCATGGCGTAACTAAATCAGAAACGTTTACAGTAGCATTTGAAGGTACTGGTATTGATCCTTGGGGCAATGAGAAGGCTGGATTTGAAGTAGAAGGTAAAATCAACCGTAGTGATTACGGCTTAACTTGGAATGCTGCGTTAGAAACTGGTGGCGTATTAGTAGGAGATCAAATTAAGATCTCCCTTCAAATTCAAGCTGCAAAACAAGCTTAATAAGCATAAAATTCCTAAGGGGTAGTAATTTACTACCCCTTTTTTAAGATAAATGGTATTTAGACTTCCCTATAGAATGAATCACTCCCCTCCTTTTTTCATTCAACACGAACCCACATTAAAGAGTTGCAATTAGAACTCTCTCTTACTATTAACCTTATTGTAAAAAAACACTCGATGAAAATAATTGTCTACACGTCCTTCACTTACCATATATATAACCCAAAGAGGTTTGGTGATTAATTTGCTTAAAGGAGAGACGCGAATGCAGTTTCCTCGGGAAAATAATATTCTAACCTATTCATTTATTGGAATGCTTACAACGATTGTTGTTTTAGCTTTTGCTAGACTTTCATATGGAGTTGTCCTGCCTTTTATGAGAGACGGACTACAGATCACCTATAAGGAAGCTGGCTTTCTTGGCACAACAACTTCCCTCGGTTACTTATGTACGATCATGTTTGCTGGAGTTTGTGCCTCTAAATGGGGTGGGAAAAACACGGTACTGCTCGGCATTTCACTTGTCTCCTTAGGTCTTATTGGTCTTGCGTTCACTCCTACCTATTGGGTGACCTTTCTTTTTATGATTTTATTGGGCGTTGGCACTTCTTTTACATACACTCCCTTGATTTCTCTACTTGTTGCATGGTTTCCTGAGCAAAAGGGGCTTGTAATTGGTCTGACTACGAGCGGAGTTGGAATCGGGATTTTGTTCACCGGAATTATCGTTCCGTACTTAAATGATGTATTTCTAGGTTCTGGTTGGCGAATTTCTTGGGGGCTTTTTGCGATCATCAGCTTGGTCGTTGGTCTTTTAACATTTTTATTTATAAAAAATCCCCCGATTATGCTAGCCTCAGAAAAAGATGAGCAAGCCTCTTCGCCAAGTGAAGTATATAAAAATAAGGACGTTATTAATGTTGGACTCATCTATGGAGTAATTGGAGTTGCATATATTGTTCAAATGATTTTTATTATGAGCTTCATGATCGATTCAGGGGTTAGTGTTGCCTTAGCGGGACAATTAATTGCTTTAAATGGAATTCTTTCCATTTTCAGTGGTCCTATATGGGGATTTATTTCTGACAAAATAGGTAGAAGAAGCTCGCTGATTTTAACAATGGGGATTACTTTGTTTGCGATACTACTGCCCGTATTCTCTCCTACACTTATTTGGTTTATTATTCATATCGTCATTCTTAGTTGTACATTAACTGGTTTATTTACGTTGGTTCAAGCCTCAAGTATGGATCATGTTAAACCCGCTGATATGCCGCTTGCTTTTAGTTATGCTACCTTTTATTTTGCAATTGGCCAATTTGTCGGTCCTACGATCGCAGGTTGGTTGATTGATGATTATGGTGGGTTTAGAAGTGCTTTCTTATTTTCAGCGGTTTGTTTGGTGTTTGGTTTGTTGCTAACATTTAAAGTGAAGGGAAAGTCGACGTTGGTCTCAACTAATTAAGGCTTACTGCTTTTTAGGTTTCAATGAAAGATCCCTCTAAACATTTGCGATTTTAACGTTGAATGATAATAAAGGATGGATATTACACGTGTTATTAGATATAGCCACAAAAAATATCCATAAAAAAGACACAGTTTACTTCTTCTGTGTCTTTTTTTTCGCATTCCTCATTAAAGCTGAATTAGGAATGTAAATTATTCTTATGTTTGTTCTATTGTTCGAGCTCATAACCGTACTTTTTATTCATAACGACAGCAATTTTCTTCAAGAAATTATCGACAGTCGTTTTCTCTATATCTCTCGTGTACCAAGCAAGCTTCGTACCTTGATGGACTCCATTATAGCTAACTTCTAAGGGGCCATAGTTTTTCTTCGTTAAGGAATAATCAAAATGAATATACAGTTCTTTTCCTTCTGGACATTCAAGTATTGCTTTATAGACAGGATTTTTACCTTCGCTATTGAACTTTACTTTTTTGAGTTTTGCTAGCATTTTATCATCCTTAAGGTTTGTTTTTTTCCGATCTGTAGAGATCACATCACCGATAGTACTACCATTATAACATAGTTGTTTAGAAAAATCTGGTATCGATAAGTTTTCTAAGGAAAAACAGGCTGTAAACCTTATCAAAACTCATTACGTGCTCGTACTTTGACCTTGAAGGATTAATTGCTGCTTTGCAAAATCTCGGTAAATGGCATGTGTTTGAAACAATTCTTCGTGTGTGCCAATGCCTGTTACTTTTCCTTTTTCCAGAAAGATAATTTGATCCGCGTCGACGATCGTTGACAAGCGATGAGCAATAACCAAAGTGGTCCGACCCTTCATTAGGTTTTTCAACGCTTCTTGGACGACGACTTCTGATTGACTATCCAGACTAGATGTCGCTTCATCGAGCATTAGAATCTCAGGATCTCTAAGGAGGGCACGGTTAGATTTTTAATGATTCCTGTATCATTAGTCATGCGGCTTACAGAATCACCCGTTTCGTTCGCATCATAGTAGGATATTGGCAAGACAAGGAGCTTTCTCCAAAGCCTTTCTCTAAGGGAAGCAATGATGTGTTGCCCAATGATTGCTAAGATGTATACAGAAACTCCCCCTGCAATCGCTTGTAAAAAGAAAGCAACAACGATCCCAACGATCACACCCGGACTTAAAGAATCCAAACTAAAATCATCGATTAGCTGACTTGTTAGAAGTGGAATGGCTAAACCGGCCAATGTTGTTAAAAGACTAAGAAAAAGTGAGATTCCAAATAAAAACTTGGGTGGTTGTGTTGCTTTTATCAATGCAACGAGCTGTTTCCACTTGCCCTTTTCACTTGTACTTTTCATTGTTTTCTCCTCACACGCTAATATTTTTAAAAGAGTGTTCCAGCTCAATCATAATTGGGCAATGATCACTACCTAGGATATCCGCGTGAATTTGCGAGTCAATTAGTGAACTTGCTAGTTTAGCTGAAATGATGAAATAGTCAATTCTCCAACCAATGTTTCGCTCCCGGACTTTGCTCATGTATGACCACCAAGTATAAGCTTCTGTTCTTTCAGGAAAGAGATAGCGAAAAGAATCCACAAATCCTGCGTCTAACAGTTTTGTCATTTCTCCCCTTTCCTCTATTGTAAATCCAGAGTTTCCTTTATTACCCTTAGGATTTTTCAAGTCGATTTCTTGATGTGCAACGTTCAAGTCTCCACATAATATAACTGGTTTGACTTCATTCAATTCGAGACAATATTTCCTCAACTCTTCTTCCCATTCTAATCTGTACCCAAGTCTTGCCAAGTCTCTTTTAGCATTTGGTGTGTAAACATTGACCAAATAAAATGTTTCATATTCTAAAGTAATGACTCTTCCTTCAGGCTCCTCATCATTCGTTCCAATCCCATATTTTGCAGTAAGGGGCTCACTTTTAGTAAAAACTGCTGTACCGGAATAACCTTTCTTCGTCGCGTAATTCCAATATTGATGGTATCCATCTAGTTCCAATGTAATTTGATCTTGTTGCAACTTTGTCTCCTGAAGACAGAATATGTCAGCGTCCACCGTTTTAAAATAATCTAAAAACCCTTTTTTTACACATGCTCTAATTCCATTTACGTTCCAAGATACAAGTTTCATTATTAACTCCCTACCATTTCTTCTCATAAGTTCTAATACTAATATACTATTAAACAGATAAGTTCCGCACTTAATCTTACTTTTATCGTGACACAAAAAAATGCACTGATTTTTTCCAGTACATGTAGTGCTTTAATTCTAAGGCTAGCGAACATTTTCCTCTTGAATGGTTTCCTCATATAGGTAATGTTCTGAAAGCCAATGGGATACTATTGAAATTAAATCAGCATCGATCAGCTGCTTTTGAATACTCTTGTATTCTTTCATTAAATTTAACATCGTATGGTTCTTAGGATATTTCCTTAAAACGTGATTCATATTTGGGACGATGTGCCATTCAGCTTGCCCTTGTACTGCTTCTGCTAACTTTTGCGCATGCTCAGGAATGACTTGAATATCTTTTGAGCCAGTGATTGCAATTGTTGGACACTTCACGTTTGAAAGCTCTTGCATCACATCATAAGCAAAATGCTCTCGGTACCATTTTGCATTAACAGGTATTAGACCAAAGAGTTTAATTGATGGGGTTGTAGATGAGAGCACTTTTTTAATGAATTTCTCATTTCTTTTTTCTGGATTTTGCAACTTGATCATAAAACGAAGCAACTTTCCTTTTGAACCCTTCATGTCGTTGATTTCTTTTAACACCTGCTGAAACTGTCTTGGTATTGCTGTTTTAAAGGGCTCTCCCACCCCGGCTATAAGAACTAGACCTGCTACAGGTAGTCTTGTACTTACTGCAGGTGCAATAATACAGCCTTCACTATGTCCAAGAATAATGACTTTTTCAGAGTCTACCTCAGGATGAGTTTTTAGATAGTGAACGGCCTGCTGCGCATCATCAACTAAGTCCCAAAACCCGGTTTCAACATATTTCCCTTTGCTTTTATGTGTCCCTCGTTTATCGTAACGAAGAGTAACAAACCCGAGTTTAGAAATTGAGTCTGCTAAGTCTTTATATAGATTCATTTTAAATTTCCGGAGGTTTCCATCTCGATCACTTTTTCCAGTTCCAGGTATGATTAAAACAGCTGGATGTTTTTTCTCAGGTCCTGTTGGTATCGTTAAAGTCCCTTCTAGTGGAAACTCCCCATTGACTTGGATAATTTCTTCTCTAAATTCATGATTCATGCTTACTTCCCCTCTCAGGAATAATAATCGTTGAAATTACCCGACTTGTTCTGTTTTCAGATGGTTCATTTTTTAATGCTTTTTGATAAACAGCGCTTAATGATTTTGCAAAATCCATAAATTCTTGATCGCTCAGGTGGAGATTTGCTTGTCGGTATGCGACACCATCTTTTTCTAGATCAATTTTTTCACTCTTTATATACTTTCCAAAGTCGCTTAATAGAGTAGCGACAAACTTCATAAAGTACTCCATATGATCTTCGCGGCTAGCATTTTGAAGGTCTTCTTGAGTGACATTTGTCCCGTTTTCTGTTAGTGCATATACTTTTTCAACTGTACCCCTAATTTTGTTTTGTTCTGCGATAAGTAATATGTCATTTTCAAGTAAAATTTTCAGGTGACGATACATGGTAGCTTGTGGAGTATCGGAAATTTTCTCTGTTAATTGTGATGCTGTTAAATTTCTCCCTCCTGCTAGCGATTGGATGATTTTCATTCGAACAGGATGCAAAATGAGATCGGCTTTTGAGCTTTTAATTTTTATCACTCTTTCATTATTATCATTTTATATAATGATAATAATACATGAAATGATAATAATCAAGTCTTTTTTTACATTTATTGGTTATACCAACATTCACTGCTTGGTTCTCCAGAAAAACAAGGACAAGTGGTATTTTCTCTCTTAACCTAAAAGGTAAGGCTTTCCTAACTTAAACAATTATTGTATAATGAATGAATATTCATTCACTCGACCGTAAAATGTAATTATTTAACAATGAGGTGAAAAAAATGCAGCGAATTGGTCCAATTATCGTAGTTGAAGGTCCAAACAATAGTAAAGTACCGTTCTCAAGGAGTTTGTATATTGATTGCTCTGAAAAAGTGTTAATTGATACGGGTGCAGACCCGCAGGCACTTCTTCAAATTGACCAAGAGTATGGAATTGAATTAATTATCAACACTCATTACCATCCAGATCATACCTGTCATAATCATCTGTTTCCGAATGCAACAAAATGGATCAACTCAATTGAGTTTCAAACATCGCGTACGATTGATGGGATCGCAAGGGGAAATGGAATTTTCCAGGAATGGGGATCTCATGGTGTTAATTTGTGGCGTAAATCCGTTCCACAAGAATGGCTTAACTCCCTTGATGGAATTTCAGATACATATGAGTATGACGTAGACTATAGTTTTGGGGATGTTCGAACTGTTTTCTTACACACGCCTGGACATACTAGTGGTTTTTCATGCCCTTACTTTCCAGATCTAGGAGTAGTTTACGTTGGTGACTATGACATGACTTCCTTCGGTCCGTGGTATAACGGTGCAGATGGGAGTATTGATGATTTCATAAAGTCAGGAAAACGATTACTAAACATTGATGCGGACACCTTCATAACAGGACATCAAAAAGGTATTTTTACAAAAGCTGAATTTCATGTTGCGATGGAAAAATTTCTATCTTTTATCGATAAACGCGATCATCTCATTGATGACTATGTTCAAAAAGGATTTAGCTTTGAAGAACTAACAAATATCGGGATCTTTTATCCAAAAAAGTCGTTAACTGAACCCATTTTTAAGACGTGGGAACGAAGTGGGATTCGTAAGCATCTTCAACGACTTGGTTATGTGGTTCCAGAGACGAATAATGAACTCATCAGTACGAAATAGAATAGTGAAAATAGAGAGGGAATCCCCCTCTCTATTCTCTATTCGCTACTTTTACTCTTCCTCATCCAAAATTTCTTCAAAGGCAACTGATACTTTTTCGAACTCCTCGTCACTTTCAATCGCTGACAATTCATTTTCTTCATCTACTTTTAAGAAGAAGATATCAATTTCTTCCTCAGTTTCTTGATGAATGTCCTCTACAAAGCCTACTGCAACGTATTCTGTTCCTTCAATTGTAAGGACTCCTAATACTTCAACCTCTTGCTCTTGATCTTCGTCATCACTAATTGTAAAAATTTCACCAACTTCAATTTTATCCATTTCAATTCTCCTTCATATGTACAAAATGATTGTTCAAGACTAGATACCTTTTATGTCCCTAAAAGCAGCAACATAATCACAATACATTGATCATTTCTTATTTTAGCTTAACTTTTTACTTAATGCCAACGATCTTCTCTTTTACTTAAAAGTACTTTCTTCTTTATTTTTTTGTATTTCATAGAGATGTTGAATCCTTTTTTAAGTTAAAATGAAAATATACTCTGTTTTACTGTAAACATAGTTGTCATTATCATATCTTTACGAGGAGAATTCACAATGAATAATAAAGAAATTGAAGACCAAATCATTAAAAACTTTCAGCAAGACGAGCAAATGATGATTCTAGTGTTCGCACAATGGTGTGTGAATAATCAGCTAAATCCTACTGAACTTTATTCGCGTGCTTACCCAAACCAAGCTGCTAACTACGCCCTGCAACAAGGGATTGACTTAACAGTGCCAAAGGAAGAGTCAGAAACGATTGCTGATGATACATTACTTAATGTTTTAGCACTATATAGTAATGAGGACCTTGCATTTGTTGTAACCGAAGAAATTGAAAAACTAAAAAAGAAAAATAGCACTTTGTAATCATACCTTGCAAGGAGCGATGGAATGGATAAAAAATTTGCCTATCTCTCTATTGTTGTAGGAGCTTCTTTATGGGGGATTATTGGTATTTTTGTAACCAATTTATATAATTCGGGTTTTACACCAACTCAGGTTGTCTCGATACGTGCTTTGTGTGCTGCGTTATTACTTGTAATCTATGTACTTTTTAAAAACAAGAAACTGTTAAAAATTAAAGTTTCTGATAGTAAGTATTTTGTAGGAACAGGAATTTTTAGTATTGTTCTTTTCAATTTGTGCTTGTTTCATTCAATACAGGAGACTTCGATTTCAATCGCTGCAATTCTTTTGTATACTGCACCCGCATTTGTAACGATTTTATCAAGGGTGTTTTTTAAAGAGCTGTTAACTACTCGTAAAATGATTGCTTTATTTACCACTTTGCTTGGATGTTCATTTGTAATTGGGATTTTTCCAAATGCAGATGAATCGATTTCTCTTTATGGTCTCATTCTGGGTTTAGGATCTGGATTTTTTTATGCTCTCTACAGTATTTTTGGTAAATTCGCACTAAGGAAATATGATTCATTAACTGTAACCGTTTATACCTTTGTTTTTGCTGCAATTGCAATTACTCCATTTAGTGGATTAGGTTCTGTTGTTCATTTGTTTTCATCATTTGAAGTTTGGATTTCGATTATAGGTCTTAGCTTTCTCTCAACAATGCTAGCATTTTTACTCTATACCAAAGGTTTACAAACGGTTGAATCCAGTCGAGCATCCATAATTGCTACGGTGGAGCCTGTTATTGCAGCTTTCTTAAGCTTCATGCTATTTGATGAAATTCTAACTCTGTGGCAGTACGTTGGGATTGCAATGGTTATTTTAGCTGTTATGATCGTGCAAGAAACAGGGGGGAAAACAAGTAAGAAGGCTTTTAGAATAAATGAACCGATTTAATTTACTGTATGATAGTGAAGAACCTTCAGGAAAATGCTAATTTAAAACGTTAAAGATATCCCAATATTTAAAAGCCCCATTTGTCATTATGTTAATAGAGCAATGGGGCTTTTATTACTTTACAATCGCGCCATTTCGTTGAATATTGCTGTCAGACAATTTATAGGTCTATTTTTTGTGTCAATTTTTATCTTTTGTTTCATAAAAGTTCTACGAACATACCTCATTTTCTAATTTACTAATCCATTTGTAATAGCCTAGAAGAATGATTAACAATATTGGATTCAATAATACTGAGTACCATAATTTCCACCATCCATAATGAAAGAAACCAAAGGGATGAGGTATTTGACTAACAACTTCATAGATTAACAATAAGATTTCCCAAATCACAAAATATTGCAATTTTTTAATAATTGAACTTTTAAAAGGAAACCAATATAAAAACAGCAAATTTACTGGCGGGATTAACATAATGTAAGCTGGGATTCCCACCCAATCTATAGCTTTTGTAAAGTACCAGTATCCATGGTATTTTAAATCGATAAAAATATCAAAAAATAACTGGAATGTAATTGTAAAAACCCATATATGAACAATTTTATTTTTTGAGATTCCTTTAACTTTTTTAAATGCAATCGCATTAAACCCAATGACTGAAGCAAGCAGTAGTATCATATTTCACTCCATAAATCTTTTTTAATATCATTTACATATAATGGAATACGCATACTTCTAGAAAACTCAGCCTTCTTTTTAATAATTTTCAGTTCAACTTTTTTAAGGTATAAATAAAACAATAAGTATAATAGCAATTACTAAACTTAGAAGTAATGAAACTGTCTTAACCCACCATTTATCTTTCGTTACTATAAAAAATATTGCAATTAGAATAAAATACAACCATTTGAAAATATCGCTTCCTAAAGATTTGAATATATCTACTTCTGGTAATACGGCAGCTGTTAAGAAAAGCAAAGTTCCAATGATTAAAGAATAAGTTATTATCCGTAAAGCTAACAAAAATGCCCCCCCTTACTTGTAATATATATATTTCATTTCACGTAGTCTCCTCCTAGAGTACTTCAGCTTTCTTTTTTCGAATAAAACTCCAAAAGCCACAAACACATAACAAACTCCCAAAAACAGTAATAAAGACAACAGGAGAAATAATTCTAACAAAAGAAAAACCAATCATAGTAACACCGACAATTAAATAGTGATGAACAGTGTGTAATCGATAGGTCTTTTGCTCTATATGCCATGCACGAAAGTAACCCTGTAAAAATCCTAAAATGATTTGCAATAGAAGTGCAGCATAGGGAAGAAATTCAAGCGAATTTTTTATACAGCCTACAAGTATATAGACAACACCCATCCCTGTGTAAATAAATGAGATATAAGAATTATTCTTATTCTTTTTCGACTGAAAGATTCGATAGCCCCAAGCAGCCGCAAAAGAAAATGCGGCAAATAACCATGCAAATAACGTGAAGGTCAAAGACACTTCTTTTAACCAAACAATATAATATGGAAAAATAGCGACCTGTCCCACTGTCACCACAAGAGGGAGATACCGTTCACTTTTATTCTTCATTTGTGCCCCTTTACTTGATGTAATGATCATAAAATAGATTTTGAAAGACTTCATTTGGATCTTTTCGTAATTTTTCTTCTTGGAACCTTTCCCAACCAGGATATGACTTCATGAATTGTTCTTTTGTTTGGTAACGATAATAAGGGAGGTAGTACGTTCCTCCATAGTCGAGGGTTAAACTGGTCCAATCTTGGATAATAGCTTCGGCATTAGCAATCTCTTTTTCTTCTAATCCATGTTGAATTAAAATAACTAGACCAAACATATCTTTCTTGGCATAGTTCAAACTTGTGTGGTTGTCTTTTGCTGCATATCGCACCGTAATATTATGTACTTTAAAATCTTCATTTTTGTCGTTTGGTATGAGCAATTGCTTTACATCATTTATGTATTCTTCGTAAGAATGGACTGGAATAAAAAACTCTTGCAATACTTCGACTCGTCCAGGTATCGTAAATTCCATGAATGTGGATTCCGAGCGCATTGCATTATTTCTATTAATTGTATTACCGTCGATTGAATCAATATATAGTTTTTGAGTTTCCCAAAAAACATTCTCTAAAAATCCACCTTGTCGTCCAAAATCAAGCGTAAGCTTACTTAGACGAACACCTTGTTCTCCTTTGAGAGGCGTATTTTGATCCTGTTTTCCTGTGTAGTTGTAATCAATCACATACATTTCATCTAAAAAGGTACTTGGAGCAACACTTACCCTTGCATAGTGCATAGCTGTATCTTTATGATCTATTAAATTAGTAAAATAGGATTCATACTCGTCTGTTTTCATTTCTGCGGTATGAATGTTGTATACGTCATTTTCCGTTAGTTCCAAGGTCACATCTAAAATCACGCCGAATAAACCATATCCGCCAAAAACGTACTTCATCCATTCCTCAGAGCTGTCTCGTGTTACTCTATTGATTTCTCCTGTAGGGGTTAATAAAGTCATTTCCTTTACGGTTCCTGCCATCGGACCATAACGAATATCTCGCCCGTGAGCGTTTACTGAAAGCGATCCCCCTATCGAAAAAATCGACTGTGATTGGTTCACTTTTAAGGCTAAACCATAAGGTGTTATGGCTTCCTGGACATCTTCCCATGTTGCTCCAGCTTCTACTCGTATGGTTTTATCTTGCTCATCAATTTCTAACACATCATTGAATGCCCGCATATCAAGAACGACACCATCTTTGTAATAAGTATGGCCGCCTTGTGAGTGCTGTAATCCAGCCACTGAAATTTGCTGGCCTTTTTCGTTTGCCTCAATTACAATCTTTTGTAATTCAGTGCGATTTTCTACTTTAACTACACGTTCAACACGCTCAGGAAGAAGACCTGTATAGTCTGTTGCTAAATTACTTTGAGAGAGTCCATATTTTCGTTTCTCAATTGGTATGTTCCATAAGACCACGACAAAAAAAACAACAATTAGACTCCCAAGAAACCACGGTTTTTTAGATATTTCCGTTATCGTTTGCATATTAACTCCTGTTTTTATAAGTTGTGTTGTTAGTTGGAAATCTAACTCAACAGATTTCCATTCTGCTCATTTGTTTCTATTATGAAGTAATATATTATCAATCCTTGGACATACTTACTGTTGGTAGTGTTTAAATCATTCTTAACTTTTAACAAAGGAGGAATCCAATATGTCTAATGAAAATAATCCATCTATACAAACGAGTCTAGAAAATATTTGGATAAATACTTGTGGATCATGGCAAAACTGTACGGAAACAACAATTCAGTCGTTCTTAGCACAATGCCAAGAAAATAATATTGACCCCCAATATTGTATGAGCTGGGTGGAACAACATAGATCACAAATACCTAACTGGCCTGAAGTATCAAAAGTATCGCTTGACTGGGTTAATCATCATACTTCAACTGGATCTCCCATTTCATTTACTGAATAGCATTCTAATTAATCAGTGGAGAGAATATTTATGCTCTCCACTTAAATTACGTAGTTTGCGTCAAAAAAGCAATACCAAGCAAACAGATTTCTTTTTAAGTTCAAGACGCATTCTTATTTCAGGAAAATCGCCAGTTAGTTAAAGAAGTCCATTATCTTTTAACCCAATTAAGTATAGAGATTTAAACAATTCAAAAAAATATTGATTTTCGCCTTCTTTATTTCCTTTAGTTATTTAACTAATCCTGCTCTCAATTTGTTGACACCAAATTCCAAATAACCCTTTAAACAAGTCAACATATATACCCAACCTTCTTTATTATCTATCAATTGACTAATAAACTCATCATCTGTTTCTTTAAAACCTTCTTCGTTAACTTCAATAATTGTACTTAAATTATCCAACTCTTTTAGCGTAATCGTAACAATATGTCCTTCTCCGTTTGCACCCCACTGGAACACGATTTTCCTATTTATCTCGACTTCCAATACTTCTATATCCCCTTGAGCATCGTATTCATCATATCTCAATGTAACCGTCTTGCCTTGTTCCCATCTCTCAGAACTCGATGAGAACCAAAAATTCCCGATTTTTGAAGGGTCTACAAAGGCTTCAAATACTTCATTAGCTGGCTTTACTATTTTAAATTTCGTAAGGTTGTTCATACCCTAAATCATCCCTCTTTCGTTGTGTTTACTATATTTAATGGTCGGTACTATTAGATTATTTTATACCTCTTGTCTACGTATAACTTGTAAAGAAGTTTCTTCCACAACCTGCCCTATTGCTTAATAACCACACCAATCCTTTTTTACTCAAGCACCTTTGGTCAACAAGAAATTTGTTTTATTTTAGATTGAGACCTCAAATTCTTTAACATAAACAGCATTACCTGTAATCTCAATATGATAAGTGTCATTATTATTGGTAACTGACACTTTTACTCTACCATCTTTTTCGATTTCATTTCCCTGTTCAATTAAAAGATTTAAATTAGTATCACTATCATTTTTTATGTATTTTGCATAGTAGGCCCCCATGACCCCTGAAGCTGTGCCTGTAACTGGGTCTTCTATCGTACCTGAAAATGGAGAAGAAAAGTGGCGAGCGTGCATATGTGCATCGGAATCATAGGTTCCCAAACAAAATGGGTGAACAGACGCTTTTGGCATTTCCTTTAATATATTGGGAAAAAGTTTATTGTTAGGCTTCATCCTTTTGAAAGCGCTAAGTTCTTTTATTGGAATTAACAAAGTCCATACACCTGTACTCCCATATAAAATAGGAAATTCAGATTCTATATCTTCTTTACAAAGTCCAATTGAAAAAGCTAAATCTTCCTTGGAACCACTAAACTCTTCAAACTGTGGAGAAGCCTGTTTCATAGTTATGTATAGTTCATTATTTATAGTTGAATTTATTCTTATTGGTAAAATCCCTGCTTTTGTTTCAATCGTTAAATCGCTTTTACCTTTTAATAGTCTTTTAGACTTTAGTGCATAAATGGTAGCCATTGTTGCGTGACCGCAAAGGTTCATTTCGTGTCCTGGTGTGAAATAACGAATTCGAAGGTCAGCTACATCCGATTCAACAGGAAAGGCTGTTTCATTAAACCCAACATTTAGTGCTATTTCTTGCATTTCTTTTTCTGTTAGGTCATTTCCTTCTAAAACTACACCCGCTGGATTACCTTTATTTGGGTTACTACTAAATGCATCATAATGATAAACTTTTACCGACTTCACTTTACCATCTCCCATTATATTCAGTACAAAACTTATTTGTAATTTATTCTATATTAATACTATACTTCCTTTTTAAACCTTACTTTCCTTTACTTTTAAGGTATTTTTTCAAAAGCTAACTTGCACCGTTATTGAAAAAGTGACGCTCGTAATTTTATATAATGGTTAACTATCTTTAGCTATTGTCTTCTTACTATATTTCCTTCACCATCATGATGTATATTGGCAACCACAATTACTTCATCATCAATAGAATGAAACGGTTTACTCAATACTTTATTCAATAAAAAAAGGCACTACCCTGTTTCGAATAAGCGCGCGAT
This sequence comes from Metabacillus herbersteinensis, assembly GCF_042433335.1. NCBI lineage: Bacteria > Bacillati > Bacillota > Bacilli > Caryophanales > Bacillaceae > Metabacillus > Metabacillus herbersteinensis. The sequence continues at coordinate 28,656 of NZ_JBHLVO010000020.1, read as the reverse complement.
TGAAGAAGAATGATAATAGATTTTGAACTTCCTATTGATTCATTACAGAGCCTTTCTGCAGCCTGTATTTATTTATTTTTTGCAATTAAATATTTGGTACCTGACGGTAATAATTGTTCTTGTTCTAAGAGTGTGTCCAAATGATTAAGTAACGTATTTATGTCATCTAACAAAGAATCAGTGTTATTGGTTAACACGCTATTAATATTATCCTCCATATTTTGAGGTATAAGTTTACAATCTTTCTTAATAATAGAGATTAATTTTTTCTCACCTGGATGTGGTAGCTTATTTATTGCGAATAACACATCAAAATAACTAGCAAGAAAGGCAGCTACCCTATGATTGATACTTATGAGATCCTTTCTCATCAGGGCCTTTTGAATTTGATAATAATAAGACGTAATACTATTCCTTAAAAGGGGGTAGTTTTTTGTGATGATATTCTCTTGAAGTTGTGTTGGAAACTCAACTGATACTATTTCATGCAGTTTTTTAAATCGTCCATCTCGATCATACATTATTTTAGAGTGTAAATAATTACTCCAAAAACATGTAGTATAACCTACATTAGCCGTACAATCTACCAACGTTTTTTGTAATTCATGCTCAATCCAAGAGTAATTTCTATAAATAATTTCAATACCAATTTGAGGATCTCTTAGTTCACCATCATCTTCCGTCTCCCAATATTGGTTGTTTATCTCCATGTAATCAGAATAAGCATTCAATAAAGAGGTTCTTTTAACAGGAGAAATTTCTTGGTCACAATAAACATAGAGATCAATATCTGAATGTTCATCTTTTGCGTCTGTAGATAGAGAGCCTGAGAGTAATACACCCTCAACTTCTTCTAATTTTGAAAAGGAAGAAGAAATTTTTGTGATTACATCACTTATTTTGTTCATTTAATGTGTCCCCCTTTAAACTAATTTGAATATTACTAATTTTAGCATCAGGGAGCGCGATAGGGAGGAAAATAACAGTTATTTAATAAATTTAATCCAATATTTACAATTGCAGGTTTTTCTACGATCAATCCAATGATTTGAGAATAAAGTTAATATATTTTCTATTTATGTAACGACAAACCCTTCTTTATTTCGTTAATTATCGATAAACAAAATAGACGAACTCTACTTTAAAAGTGCGCCCTAACATAAAAAATGAACGCTATTCTTCTTACAAGAAAGCGCCCTATAACGGAAGATCGATTCTATTAGCTGGTATTATAGAATACTCTTTATTTTCCATGGTGTATGTTCTTCATTTGTTTTAAGTATACTTCTGACTTTCCTTTAGGAATACTAAGACTCTTCCAGTTCTCGTCTTTTAATTGCTTGCCAATATAAACAATTTGACCAATATGATAAGAATAATGAGCCATCTGTCTCTCTATTGCTTCAAGTACAGTATGGCTTTCACTACGAATATATATATTCTTTAATAAATCTTGTTCTCCTAAATCACTTAATGTTTCAAAAAGTCTATTCCAGCCTTTTTCCCAAATTGTTATCAATTCTTGCTTTGAGGATATATTATTTTCAAATTCTTGTTCACGATTCCTATATGACTTTTCTCCATCGGAAGTTAAAAGATCAGTCCATCTAGACACCATATTTCCACTCAAGTGTTTAACGATAACTCCAACACTATTTGATCCATTATTTAATACCCATTGGATATCTTCTTCTGATAATTGACTTATTGTCTTATCTCCAAGCTCTTTAACACTTTTAAACCTTTCTCGAACTACTTTTAAGTATTCACTTTCAAAGCTCATTAGTCATACCCCTTTCCACTAAAACGTCTTAACCGCTGGCAAATAGACTTCCTTATTAAATCTTAATATTTCTCTATGTCCCGATAACGGAAGACTGGTTTTATTTTTACATACGAAAGCCAATTCTACAAAAGTAGCGTTGGCTTTCGTATACAGCTATAAAATTAATTGACTTTATTGCTATGGCACTTCATTAAACAGTTGGTGTTTCCATCCCATATTCTTGCCATTCTTCAAGTGAAGGCCCGTACATACCAGGTACTTTTAACCCTGCTTGGCGCATCAAAATCGACATCTGCCCACGATGATGAATTTGGTGACTGTTTAGTATTGATAGAGTAAGTCCATTTGGCCAATGTTCTCCGTACATATCTTTTACTTCCTTCAATGACTCGTCTGTCCATTGTTCTTTTATGGCTGCAACCATAGACTCGCTCGCTTGACGGTAGCTGTTTGCTATTTCTTTAGCTGAAGTGGGAACATTTTCATGCTTTGCTGCTTCAAAGACAAGCCCTGTTCGAGACATCATTTCATGAAGGGAAGTAACAATATGATAAGCGAGTTTTCCTAATGTCCGGTGATCTTGAGCCACCTCCTGCTTCAGTGAATCATCGGTTAAAACATCCATAATCTTTTGTGTAGAGTTTGCTTCATGACTCCAATTCGTCACAAATTCTTCAATCGTATGATACATTTTACATTCCTCCTTATGAACTTTCAGTCTTTCCATATATTCCACACATTACAACGAAATTCCTTTAAAGGGGTCTGACCCTCGCACTTTAAAGTTTGAGTGTTCTTCTGATCATCTCATTGATTGCCTTCCACAAAAATAATCAGCTTCTTTATCTTTTATTTCTATTAAGTCCATAATTAATACCTTCCCTTGTTAAACAAAGTGGCCCAACACACGAAATAGACGCGTACCTAAATAAACGTGCCCGATTAAATAATCTTAACGTTTTTTATTTTCAAAATATTGTTAATTTATGTAACAATCTTGAAATATACTTCGTTATATAGGTTGAATACAGAGTGAATAAGGGGGATGGTCACTGTGATTAAAAAAACGTTTATTCTTTTTGTGTTATCTTTTCTGATGATTTTTAGTTTAGAGTTGAGTTCTGCATCCGCAGCAGGTAGCAAATTCATTATCATCAACAAGAGCAATAATCAGCTTGCATATTATGAAAACAGTCAGCTGAAAAAAGTGTTTAGGGTGGGCACAGGCAGAAGTCAATCGCTCACACCTGAAGGAAAGTTCAAGATTGTGAATAAAATTGTGAACAGACCTTACTACAAGGACAACATTCCAGGTGGTGATCCGCGAAATCCACTTGGCAACCGCTGGTTAGGAATAAATGCGAGGGGAACATATGGTACAACGTATGCCATTCATGGCAATAACAATCCGAACTCAATTGGTGGATACGTTAGTAGTGGTTGTGTTCGAATGTTCGACAATGAAGTAGAATGGTTGTTCAGTCAAGTGCCGACCAACACAACAGTTATTATTACTTCTACAAGTAAGTCCTTTGATTCTATTGCTGCATCGAACGGATACAAAGTGACTGCGAGTTCAGTATCACCTTCTGTTCCTGCCATGAATAATAGCTCGATTCTGAAAAAAGGTAGCCGAGGTCCGGCAGTTGAAGATCTGCAACGAAAACTTACTTCTCTTGGCTTTACCACCAAAGGTATTGACGGAGCGTTCGGAAATAATACAGATCAGGCAGTTCGTCAGTTTCAAAAATCCCGCCGCTTAACAGTGGATGGTGTTGTGGGTCCCGTAACAAGAAAAGCACTAGGTGGAACTAGTGGAACAAAGCCACCGTCATCACCTGATAAACCATCCACAGGAACAATCAGCGGTACTTTAAAAATGGGCAGTCATGGATCCGGAGTAAAAACACTTCAAAGTACACTTACTGCAAAAGGCTACAACACCAAAGGAGTAGACGGGATATTTGGTTCTAACACATACAAAGCAGTTCGTTCTTTCCAAAAATCCAAAAACCTGTCTGTAGATGGTATTGTTGGTCCTGTTACGAAAAAAGCACTTGGGATATAATATTAAAAAAACTAGGCAGATGTTGAAATCTACCTAGTTTTCTTTCATTTTTCATCCTTGTATAAATGTGAATCGCATTTCTATAAAAACTCATTTGCAATTCATTATTGCAAATGAGTTTTCTATCACTGGCTGACATCTAGCTTTGTATTAAAATATGGCTTGTTTTACTATTTCTAATTTAATTATTTTGCTCAAGGCATTGATAAACCTCCATCATATCTCGTTTATTCAACTCACGGATACGATTGAAAATTTATCAATAATTGTTTCTCTAGTTTCGGCAATATTGGCAAAATCACAGATTGTTATCAGATTTTTGCTACTTATTGCTTCGATAAATGATTTTCTTGATAATAGAAATCGAAGCTTCTCGTATCTTTATTTGTCGGATGAGATTCCACAATATGGTTAATCAGTCCACCCATTTCATAGAGAAAACTATATTGACTATACAAGTGTCTTTCAAGATCAATGGCGATGGCGGGTGCAATTGTATCAGATTCGTATTCACCATAAATCACACGTGCCATTGGCGATAAGCTTTTTAAGATGCCACCTTTATTGGTTCCACTTACTTGATTTGATAGGGCAAGTCAATTATAAAAGCAACAACGCCTACTATAAACCAAATGAATGCTAGTATAATTTTTTACCTCCAGTTGTTATTTACGGTCTGAAGAGAAAAAGTTCCTATAATTCTAGTTTAACAAACTGCCACGTTCATGCTCCTTTAGCGCAATAATAAATAGGAGTTGCTTTGGCAACCCCATTGTTTAACTTTCGCGCCCTTTCGTTCAAAAAAAATGATTGTTATTCACTCTTTTCCATGACTGCAAAATAATTTTTTTCACCATCGGCAAAGTTAAATACTCTGCCAGAAGGCATATTTACAATTTCCCCGACAGTGATATTTTTACTTGATAAATCGTTATGTAACTTATCGAGATTTTCCGTGAAAAACATTAACGAAGGTGTACCAAGATTTAATCCAGGCGACATTTTGGCAATTAATTCTTTATTATGAAGTATAATACTCGTTTCAACTTCCTTTGTTGGGGCTATTTCAATCCATCTCATTCCTTGACCGTTATCTTCATCAGAAATTACGCTAAACCCTACTTTTTCTGTCCAAAAATTCACTGCCTCATCTTGGTTTCTTACATACAACATAATTTGACCAACTTTATTAATCATTAATTTCCCTCCTAAATGTTTTGGTGTTCTTACTAATTTCTACAATCACTATGTATAATCCTTTTAATTCACAATCCCTTCTAAATTTCACCAACCTTCTTTAAAGGTCGGATTCAGAAAGAAAAATAAAAAGCTCTTTGTTGTAAATAATATGAGCAATTAGTAAAAGTGTTTGAAGGGGCGAAAAAATGGAGAGAAACAACGCGATTGACTTCATAAAATTTTTTGCAATATTTGCTGTTTTAGTCATTCATATTTTCCCAAGGGATAACCAAATTGGATTATTTATTCTCGATAACTTCTCGAGGTTTGCGGTTCCATTCTTCTTTACTGCATCCGGTTATTTTTTCGGTAAAAAGATAATACATACAAAGGATTCAATTGATTATTTTAAAAGGTATATTGTAAGAATCACCAAACTATATGTATGCTGGCTCTTCTTTTATATGATGTATGATGTTCTTATTATTTATAAAGTAGCTGCTGATGCACCAAATGAATTTGAGCAATACTTTAATCATTTTTCGTTTCTTGACCTAATCTATTATGGAAGAGGGACTAGCGGATACCAGTTGTGGTTTTTACCGGCATTAATTTGGAGTGTTATCATTCTATTCGGGTTCTTTAAGTTTAAAAAAGTAAGACTTCTGTTAATCGCAAGCCTAATTTTAAACTTGATAGGTCTTTTCGGACAATCGTACTCAGTGTTCTATGATTTTCCTCTAAGTACCCGTGATGCTTTATTTATTGGTCTTTTTTATACCACTTTGGGCTTCTTCTTTGCTTTTAATAAGATCTTTAAAAAGGCAAAAGCAATAACCGCAAAAACCTACTTATTATTAATTTTTATCTTCGCTGCTATTCAAGCGGCAGAAGGATACTTATTAGATAAGGTACTATCAGGCGGCTATGGAGAATATTTTTTATCTACTATTTTTTTAACTTCATTTCTTTTTTTATTTGTATTAAATAATAATACTTTGGGGAAAGGTTTGTTCATTACTAAAATAGGCGGAAGAGCTTTAGGTATATATATTGTTCATGTATTCTTCATCAATATTTTTGATATAATTTTATTGGAGTTAGATATGGATGATATATCTGACAATTTATTCTTAAAGCTATTTAAGACACTCATTATATTTACTATGTCGTATATAGCTTATGATCTACTTCAATATTTAAAAAGATGTTTAAACAGACTTAGGTATGTAAAAACCAGTTAGTGCCATTTTACAACGATTAAAGAGCATGGGACTTAGAAAACAATCATCAAAAAGCTTTACTTCAATACGAAGTAAAGCTTTTTATATGAGAATGAATTTAGATTACTTACTGCTTTTTTTCACCATTTCTGCTACTGATACTGTTCGTTTCACTTGATGCTTAACTGCAGCTTGAACATCTTCAATCATTTTTCCATTTTGATCAACTGTTACACTTGTACCATAAGGGTTACCACCGGCACCAAAAGTAACTGGATCAGTATAACCTGGAGCAGCAACAATTGCACCCCAATGGTACATTGTTGTATAAAGTGATAGGATTGTTGCTTCTTGGCCACCATGTGGATTTTGTGCAGATGTCATAGCACTAACTACCTTATTAACAAGTTTACCATTAAACCATAAACCACCTGTTGTATCTAAGAATCCTTTCATTTGTGCTGGCATATTTCCAAATCGTGTTGGAACGCTGAAGATAATAGCATCTGCCCACTCTAGGTCATCTAATTTTACTTCTGGTACATCTTTAGTTGCTTCAACATGCGCTTTCCATGCAGGGTTTGATTCAATAGCGCCTTGGGGAGCTGTTTCTGGTACTTTTAATACTCTTACTTCAGCACCAACTTCTTTAGCCCCTTCCTCTGCCCATTGAGCTAATTGATAATTTGTACCTGAAGAACTGTAATAAATTACTGCTAATTTTACATTTGTCATTTTTTCTGTCTCCTTTTTAGGTGAATTCCCCAATAGTTTAGATAAAAAACCCATTATTTAAACACCGCCTATAGTATGTGTATTTACTCTTTTCTATAAACTAAACTTTTATATTTCTTCCAAAGTTATTCGTTTTTTATATTATCTCTTCTTACTCTAAATTGATTTTGTCACGCTTGTATCTCGATTAAAAATTAATTGACTTACTGATAATACCTTACTTCCATTAATCACAAGATAAACTGCCATTGCCAAAAAGGCTAAATCTAATTCATAACCAGCCATTTGACCATTTCCTAATAGGCCAACTGATAGTTTTACTTTTAGTGTTGCCCCAATCATTAATAGTGCAAACAAGGCGGAAATAAGTCTTGTTGCTAACCCAATGATTAAAGCGATACCCCCAACCATCTCTATTAAAGCAACCCCATATGCCATGAATTCTGGTAATCCAATACTATCAAACCAACCTACAATATTATGAATCCCACCTTGGAATTTTACTAATCCATGGATAAAGAACAATACTCCTAATGTTACACGTAATATTAGTGCTCCTAATTCAGTTTTATCCATAACTTAAACCTCCAAAATTTTTTTAATAAATCCTATGATAATAAGTTTCGATACCATTGTGCTGCAGTTTCAACTTCTTCCGCTGTTAGCTGATGTCCTCTATTCTCCCAATGAATTACTACATTAGCCTTTGCATTTTCCAGTAAAGATTGTAACTCAACAGATTCAATCGCAGAGCAAATAGGGTCATTTGTTCCAGCTGCAATAAATACGGATTTACCTGATAAATTTGGGAGATCTATCCCTTTTCTAGGTACCATTGGGTGATGAAGTATTGCACCCTTTAATGCGTGTTGATAATGAAAGAGCAAGCTTGCGGCTATGTTAGCTCCATTTGAATAACCGATGGCAATCATATTATCTCTATGGAAATCATATTTCTGTGCTGCTTCATCAAGAAACAGATTCAATTCCTTCGTTCGAAAAATTAGATCTTCTTCATCAAATATACCTTCTGCTATTCTTCGAAAGAAACGTGGCATTCCATTTTCCATTACATTTCCACGGACACTTAATACAGAGGCTTCATCATCGACCATTCCAGCAATTGGCAATAGATCTAACTCATTCCCACCTGTACCATGAAGTAATAGTAAAGTCGGTTTTGATAAATCTTTCCCTTTTTGAAAAATGTGTTTCATCATTTATCTCCTTTCAGAACACCAACCTCTACTGAAGGTAAGGTTTCTTCTAATTTTTAACGTATTGACTCTAAGCATGACGGCATCATGAGTATATTTCCTAGTTCGTTATTGGACTCGTCAACCTCAAAACCTGGTAGGTCAGTTGCTATTTCAAAGAGTAGATGTATAAAATCTTCCACTCGCACAAACCTCTTTAGTTAAAGTATCTCTATTTCGAGATATATTAGAATAAAAATAGTGCATCAAGACTATATTGACCAGCACCGATTAAAGCCACACCAATAGCAACTGCAAGCAATGTTAGATTATATTCATATCCATTTGATGTTGCCCATAATCCATTTTGACCATGCACCTTCACAATAGCTATCACCATAGTTCCAGCAATAATTAATCCAGCAAGTGGCGTTAAGAATCCTAAGGCAAATATAATTCCACCAATAAGTTCTGCTAATCCCGCAATAAGAGCCATTGTTACACCAGGCTTCATACCAATTGATTCAAACCAACCTCCTGTTCCTTTTAAACCATAACCACCGAACCAGCCAAATAATTTTTGAGCACCATGACCAATGAATAAAACACCAATTACCAATCTAATAATTAATAAGCCAATATCTATCATTTTAATTCCTCCAATTTAATTAATTTTATCTCATGTTCAAGATATATAAGAAATAAAAGAACTATTTTTCTAATCTTGTTTTTACTTTTTTCAAAAGAAACACCAAGTTCTCTACCTCATCAGGATTCAATGAATCAAAAGCATAATCAACGAATTTTTCATGTTTTGGCATTAATATATTCATCAATTTAAGTCCATTATCTGTTATTGTTACATGTATAACTCTACGGTCTTCAGGACATGCATTCCTTTTTATTAAACCTTTTTGTTCTAATTTATCAATAACATATGTCATTGAACCACTCGTGATCAGTATGCTTTTACCTATTTGTTGTATTGTTTGCTTCCCCTTATGAAAAAGTACCTCTAAAACTGAAAACTCCGTAATACTTAAGTTGTTTTTGGTCATATCATCCCTTATTTGTTCATGAAAAACCCTTGCCGTTTGCATGAGCATTAAAAATGGATGATTTGAGCATTTCCTTTCCATGTTTACACCTCCTCAACAATACTCTATATTAAAGTATCTCAAAGTAAAATATCTTGAATATGAGATAATAATAATTCATATAAACTTTATTGTCAATATCATTTTTTTTATATCTCATGTTATATCTAAGGGCTCATTTCATTTTGAAATGAGCCCCACACTAAGTCTAAATTATATAAATTATGGTTCCATAAAGAAAAACAGTGTCATAAATTAGAAATGCGCCCGATTGTTGAACAAGCTACTTTTATATTGCATATTGTTTTCGAAATGCGACATTCTTTGGTTAACTAGCCATTGAACCTTCTACGGTTGTTCAATAAGAAAAGGTGAGCCACAGCAACTCCCTTTCTTCAACTCTTGTATCGTTACTTTAAGAACACCAGATTAAACCTCAAAGTAAACACAAAAAAACAAGACAAAATGAAACAAACATACCATTTCCTTTTTCTCAAAGGCTACATTTTATCATAGCTGCTTTTAGTTAATTTCTTACCATCAATTACCGTAACAAATTAAAGTTTAAACAGGTATAATTCATTTATGGAAGGAGAGTGAAAGATTGAATTTCATCTTTTTGACGTTAATAGCTTTCATTCTTTTTTATTTGTTTAAAAAAGCATACAAAAATACACAGGATGTCGTAATAAATAAAATTAAAATAGATACAGATCATACAGAACGATATGTACCGACATTAAAAATCCTCCAACTTTCTGATCTACACCTTGAAAAAATATCAATTTCTCCCGAACAGCTTTATGAAAAGCTAATGAAGGAACAAATAGACCTAATTGCTTTAACTGGTGATTTTCTCGACCGTAAACGAACGATTCCAAAGCTTATTCCTTATCTAGAAGTTTTAAATAAATTAAACGCAAAATATGGTATTTATGCTGTCCTTGGTAACCATGATTATCTTTTACGTAAGGATCTTTCAAAATTAATCGCTATCCTTGAAAAATATAACTGTAAGGTTATGAAGAACACAAATGAAATGATTACTGTTCAAGGGAAGCCTCTAAATATTATTGGAATTGACGACTTTAGTACAAAACGAAGTGATTTATCAGCTTCATATAAAGGAATTAAGCTAGGGACTAATCTAATATTAACACATGATCCTAATATCGTTCTTCATATGAAAGATTATCATTTTGACTACTTGTTATCAGGACATTTCCATGGTGGTCAGATTTGCTATCCAAAAGCTTATCATCTTGTTAAAATGGGTAAGTTAGCTAGAATGAATATTATTAAAGGCCTTCATATTCAGGATGGAAATCCATTTTATATCAATGAAGGGTTAGGACAAACATCTTTTAATATTCGTATAGGAAGTCGTCCAGAAATTACGATTCATGAATTACCGTTAAAGGTTGATGTAATAGAAAAAACAAATGTAATCTAATGAAAAGGAGCTATTCCAAGCTCCTTCTTTTTTTAATACATATGATTTTTACAATTCAACAATCCGAATTACCATTAATATTCACGAGAGAAGATTCTAATATAACGCAACCTACTAGTAAATTAGTTAAAGGAGCGACATATAATGGAACTTTCTCCTTCGTTATACCATTGGTTAGTTAGGCCAAAATGGAGTACGAATAAATATATTCACCGACATGTAAAAGAACATTTTGAGCTTGATAATAGAGTTCTCCTTGATTTTGGGGCTGGTATTGGGTCCAATTGTACGTTGAGTAAACCTAGTCATTATTTTGGAATAGATCCTGATGAAAAGAGAGTTCATTATGCCAAAAAAGTATACCCTGAATATTCCTTTAATGTTTTTACAGGTGATCGAATCCCTTTAGAAGATCATTCGGTTGATATGATTTTAATAATAGCTGTTCTACATCATATTCCTTGTGAACAAATCAAGATGTATATGAAAGAATTCCAAAGAATTCTTACACTAAATTCAGGGGCAATCATTGTGATGGAGCCTTGCTTTACAGATCAAAAATCGATTTGTAATTGGTATATGGCGACACATGATAAAGGAAAGTACATAAGAAATGAAGAAGGCTACTTGAATTTATTTAATGAATATGGATTTCAGTCAAAAGTATTAAAAAAGTATAGGAAGTGCTACTTTTATAATGAAGTTTTTTTCTATGCTTCTTATATTTAATAATTTCCCCGATCAATAATTAGAAAATCTTAAAATGATGTTTTATTCGTTGCAAAATTACTGAATAGAAATTCCAAAAAAATTTTTACCAATGTAATCGAGTAGGAGGGGGTGATTAACCCCCGACCTCTCACACCACCGTACGTGAGTCTGTCTAACAAATAGTTTTAACTCCTTTGAAATCCCCAAATAAAAGGTAGATTTTTGATAAAACCATTAAGTTTTATTTTCGCTTCTGCTTTTTTGAGTTTATCCTCTATTGTCTGTTCTTTTGAGGCAGGTCTACCAGTACTACCACTACCTTTACGATCCGTACGCAAGCCATCCCTCTCCAAATAATCTGTACGTTTTCCGCCAAAGTACTAGGCATTTCTTTGGTTTACCCGAACCGATAGTTGTCATATCAAAATCGTGCTCGGAAAAAATTTGGTAGGGTCCTTTCCCATTAAGATTTTCTTGTACGGCTTTGATTTTAAAGTCAGGATGATAGGTAATAGATCGCTCAGTAAGTTGTAAAATATTTGGATTGTTCTCTAACTGTTTTAGTTGAAGCTCATTGAAAATAATCTTGCTCATGTAATCCCCCGTTTATATTATAAATTGATTATAAACGGATTTTTTGAATGACAACACACAAAAAACCCGAATAATGGTCCTTTTTTACAAGGTGTCCATTATTCGGGTCGGGTCATAGTTCAGGGTTTACCCTATTGGGACTTTTTCGAGATCTCCACCAATTTTTGTATAGATACACGAGAGATTTATCCCTAAACGAAAGACTCTGTTGTTCGTTATTCGATAGAGTCTAAAATAAGTATCTTTAACGTAAGCCTAATAGAATGATCATTAAAAGTTGAAGTTATCTGGGTCGGCACCAGTGCGGTCATTTTTGTTAAGCGAATTGATTTTTTCCATTTCTTCCTCTAATAGGCTGAAATCAAATAGATTCGCGTTTTCGATGATACGATGTTCCTTTATTGATTTTGGAATAGTCACCACTTTATTTTGTAAATCCCATCGTAAAATCACTTGTGATGGAGTTTTTTGATGCTTGTTTGCAATCTCGACAATGGCAGGTTCACTTAGTAGAATGCCCTTTTTTAATGGAGACCATGCTTCAAGCTGAATCTCTTGCTTTTCACAAAATTCACGTAGTTCAACTTGTGTTAAATGTGGATGGTACTCAACTTGATTGATAACCGGCTTTACTTCACTATCCTTTAAAAGGTCTTCTAAATGGTGGATGTTGAAATTACTCACACCAATGGAACGGACCTTTCCTTCCTTATAAACCTTCTCTAACGCTCTCCACGTTTCTTTATATTTATCCTTCACCGGCCAGTGAACCAGATAAAGATCAAGATAATCTAAACCAAGCTTTTTAAGGCTTGTTTCGAATGCTTGTAATGTCGATTCATACCCCTGATCAGCATTCCAAACCTTCGATGTAATAAATAATTCCTCTCTTGGTACACCAGATTCCTTAATCCCTTGGCCCACACCTTGTTCGTTATCATAGAAGGCCGCTGTATCGATGCTGCGATATCCATTCTTTATCGCTGATTTCACTGCATCAACAACAACCTGCCCATCTTCCACCTTAAAAACGCCAAAGCCCAACCAAGGCATTTTTACTCCATTGTTCAACGTCGTCGTATCTTGTATATTTTTTATCAATTTTTTTCCTCCTATTTAAATGATTTAGCATTTATTTTCCCGAATCTTATGCACTTGGAGATTTTACGAGACTCTGCAATTCGGGTACAACGTTTTCCGGCACTTGGCCTGTTACACCGGCGACAAGGTTCTCTGCCGCCTTCATCGCCATATCGAATCTAGTTTTTTCTGTAGCGGAACCAATATGCGGAAGTGTCACGACATTGTCCATTTTCAATAGCGGATTGTCTATAGCAACTGGCTCCACTTCAAATACATCAAGACCCGCGCCGCGAATCTGGCCCTCTTGCAATGCTTTGATTAACGCTTTTTCATCAACAACCTGGCCTCTTGAACAATTAACAAAAATCGCGTTAGATTTCATTAAACGAAACTGCTCTTCCCCGATAAAGTGATAGGTAGAATCCTTCAGCGGGAGCATCACTAATACAAAATCTGATCGTTCTAATAAAGGATTGATCTCACTATAAACCATTCCGTATTTCTCTTCTAACTCCGGTTTTTTTCTCGTACTGTTATACAGAACGTTCATTTCAAATCCTAGTGCAGCTCTTCTGGCAATCTTTTCTCCAATTCGTCCCATTCCAATAATCCCTACTGTGGCATGGTGGACATCCTGGCCAAACCACTCTGCACGATCGAGTGATTGTTTCCATTTTCCATCCTTAACAAAATGATTAAATTCGCTAATTCTTCTTGAAGAGTCTAAAATTAATCCAAAAGCCAAATCGGCTACAGCTTCATCGAGCACGTATGGAGTATGGGTACCTATTACTCCTCTCTCCTTCATGGCAGTAAGGTCAAAGGCATCATAGCCTACCGCAATATTACTGACAATTTTTAACTTGGGGGCTTTTTCTAAAAAATCCTTCGTTATTACCCCTTTTGGAGTTAAAAGTCCATCCACTTCAGCGACCTCATTTAGGAGAATATCCTTTGGAATCGGTTCCTGCTGATCCCAAATTTTATATTCGCAATAGTGAGAAATATATTCTTCTACTTCCTTAGGAATAGGCTTTGCAATAAATACTTTAGGTTTCATCCCGTTCCTCCTATTATTTCGTCAGGCTGCTACATATGCCTTTTTAAAAATGGTTTCGTCACGTTATGCTATTGTCTTTTGAAAAATCATTCTGTTCGGTTATCTACCATTCTGCAATACTACCATCCTTATGGCGCCAAACTGGATTCTTCCAATTATGACCCACTTCGGCCTGTTTTCTTACGTATTCTTCATCAATCTCGATCCCTAACCCCGCACCTTGAGGAATGCTGACATACCCATCTTTATATTCAAAGACAGCTGCATCCTTTACATAATCCAGCAGATCACTGCCTTGATTGTAATGGATACCTAAACTTTGCTCTTGAATAAACGCATTATGTGCCGTCGCATCTACTTGAAGACAAGAAGCTAGAGCAATCGGGCCTAATGGACAATGTGGAGCAAGGGCAACATCATAGGCCTCTGCCATCGAAGCAATTTTTTTGCATTCGGTTATTCCTCCAGCATGTGATAAATCAGGCTGAATAATGTCTACATATCCATCAGCAAGAACGGATTTGAAGTCCCAACGTGAAAACATCCTTTCACCTGTAGCGATTGGAATGGAAGTATGCTGCGCAATTTCTCTAAGGGCTTCATTATTTTCTGAAAGTACAGGTTCTTCAATAAACATCGGGCGGAAGGGTTCTAATTCCTTCGCTAAAATCTTCGCCATTGGTTTATGTACCCGGCCATGAAAATCAATGCCAATTCCAATATAATTACCGACCGCTTCACGGACTGCCGCAATACGTTCCACAACTTGATCAATCTTTTCGTAGGAATCAACGTATTGCAGTTCTTCTGTGCCATTCATTTTTACGGCGGTAAACCCAGCATCGACGACACTTTTCGCCGCTTGACCTACATCGGCTGGCCGATCGCCGCCAATCCAGGAATAGACTTTTATCGAATCACGGCAAGCTCCGCCTAGCAGCTGATAAACAGGAGCATTAAAATACTTTCCCTTGATATCCCAAAGGGCTTGATCAATTCCGGAAATCGCACTCATCAGAATCGGACCGCCGCGGTAAAAGCCGGACCGATATAACATATTCCAGTGATCCTCAATTCGTAACGGATCCTTTCCAATTAAATACTCCATTAATTCCTCAACACAAGCCTTAACCGTAGAAGACCTGCCTTCGATGACCGGTTCACCCCAGCCAACAATTCCTTCGTCCGTTTCTATCTTTAAAAATAACCAGCGCGGTGGAACTTGAAAAAGCTCATAACTACGAATTTTCATATTAAACCCTCCCTATGCTCTCGACTTCTTGAAAAACCTTGCGATAATTGGTGTAAACAAAGTAATAATTGCTATCACTAATAGCACGGCTGATATTGGCCTTGTGAAAAAGATACTAATATCCCCTTCAGACATTACGAGCGAACGACGGAGATTACTTTCCATCATTGGTCCTAAAATAAGTCCTAATATTAATGGAGAAGCCGGAAAGTCATATCGAGACATAAAATAGCCAATTACACCTGCAATAAACATGACAAGCACATCAAAATAGCTATTCCCTAACGAATAAGCGCCAACAATACAAAGAACAAAGATAAGTGGTGTTAACACGGCCTTAGGTACAAGTAAAATCTTCGTAAATAGACGTATGCCCGGTAAACCAATAATTATAATCAGAAGATTCGCAAGAAGCATACCAATAAATAAGGTATAGACCAAGGGGCCGTTTGTTTCAAACAGCATCGGACCAGGTTGTATTCCTTGAACCATAAATGCGCCTAAAAGGACGGCCGTAACAGCATCTCCTGGAATTCCCAATGTTAATAATGGGATCATCGCTCCGCCCGTTACCGCGTTATTCGCTGACTCTGGTGCTGCAACACCTCTTGGTTCCCCTTTTCCAAACTGCTCTTTACTTTTTGAAAAACGTTTGGTTTCGTTATAGGCGACAAATGCAGCAATGTCCGCACCTGCACCTGGAATCATCCCAATAAACGTACCGATTCCCGTTGAGCGAAGGATGGTGCCAATTAACGTTTTAAATTCACTCCACTTCAATTTCACCTTTTCTACCGTAATAATAAGTTTTCGAGTCGAAAAAGCATCCTCCATCGATTTAAATGCTTCTGAAGCAGCAAATAACCCAATCATGATCGGAATAAAATTCACGCCGCCAATTAGTTCCATTCTATCGAAAGTAAACCTCGGCACTCCGACCATCGGGTCTAAACCAATGGTGGCGATTAACAAGCCGAGAATCCCTGTAATAAGTCCTTTTATAAGAGACTTTCCAGCTAAACTCGATATAATCGATAAACCAAATAACGCGAGCGCAAATGTCTCTGGAGCACTAAATTTTAGAGCAAAGTTTGCTAATTGTGGCGCCACAAACATCAACACGATGACACTTAAGGTCCCGCCAATTGCTGATGCAAGGGTTGATATCGTTAATGCTTTATGGGCTAATCCTAGTTTAGCCATCGCATAACCATCAAGCGCCGTTGCTGCCGAAGCAGGAGTACCAGGCGTATTGATCAAAATGGCCGTTAAGGAACCACCGTAGACAGAACCAAAATACACACCGATAAGCAATAAAATCCCTGTAACAGGCTCCATCCCAAAGGTTACAGGCAGAATCACGGCAACCCCCATCGTTGATGTTAACCCTGGTAACGAACCAATCGTGATTCCGATAATCGTCCCAACAACTAACGTCAACAGAACTTGCCACTGCATTATATTCGTTAATCCTTCTACTAATAAATTCATGTCATACACCTCCACCTATGAAAATAACGAACCTATAGGAATGGCCACTTTTAATAGTTTTTCAAAACCTATATAGATAAATAGTGTAGCCCCTAAAGGAACGGAAATGAGCAAGATTTTATTACGAACCTTTGAAAAGAATAATAATCCTGCAACAAGCAATACGGTGGAAAGATAAAAACCAGTAAATGGAATCAAAAGAATATACAGTAGGACAAACCCCATCGATGCAGCTGCATAGCCCATGGTGTTTTCCCTTTCCTCTTTCGCACTCTTATCTAATAACCCTTGAATCACTACAATTCCGCCTAAAACGATCAATAATCCGCAATAAATCCTTGGCATGATAATCGGACCTATTTCTGCAACATTCACTTCTTTAATCTGATAGGACTGCGCGTAAAAGAACCCTGCAATACACATAACAATGAATCCGCAAATGATGTTTGGAATCCTCATCTATTTTCACTCCCCTAGTTGAGAAATTTGCCCCTATGTACCAAGTTAAATTTTGAAAATTAGAGATTGGGAAACTCCCAATCTCCTACTCTTTATTTTTAATTTAAATCAAGTCCAGAGATGACTTTTCCATACAAGTCGTAGTTTTCTTTCATATATGTCTTAAACTCGGAAGCGCTTTTCAACTGAATACCAAGACCACTATTGGACATGAATTTCGTGAAACTTTCCTTTTCAGCAGCCTTTAAAAACGCATCTTCCAAAACAGTTACTACTTCATCAGGCGTATCTTTTGGAACGGTTAAACCTCTCCAAGTACCGATTTGTTCAACATCCAAACCAGCTTCCTTAAATGTCGGTACATCCGGAATGATGTCTGATCGTTTACCTGACATAACCGCTAGTGTTTTCACTTTTCCTGCATCAAGCTGTGCTTTTACCTCTGCTGGACTTACTGTAACAGCATCCACATGGCCACCAACTAGTGCGGTTGTCGCTTGCGCTGCACCTTCAAATGGTACGTGATTTACTTTAATATCAGCATTTGATTCTAGACTTGCTGCAGCGATGTGCCAAATGGAGCCTGTACCAGAGTTACCGATTTTTACTTTCCCTGGATTTTCTTTTGCATAGGCGATGAATTCATCTAACGTGTCATATGGAGCATCAGCGGCAACAGTTAACGCTGATGGGTCAAAATTGATTAATCCAACTGGCTTAATCTGATCTGGAGTAAGTGGGGAAAGCCCTAGGTGTTCATACATGGTTAATTCAACAAAAGCCATTGTTACGGTATAGCCGTCTGCCTTGGCATTTGCTCCTTCTGTCATTCCTATGGATCCACTGCCGCCAGGCTTATTTACGACACCAATTGGTTGACCTAAATATTCCTCAGCTTCTGCTGCTAACGCTCTTGCTGTTGTATCTGTTCCCCCGCCAGCCGTACTAGGGACAATTAAGGTAATAGATTTTTGCGGAAACTCTGAGTCTTTACTAGATTCAGAACCAGTTTTGCTCGTTTCACTGCTACATGCGGCTAAAACTGCTAGCATAATTGACAGGCTTACGGCTCCAAACATTTTCAATGGCTTTTTCATATTTTCCCCCACCTTATTTAGATTCTCTTGTTTTTTAGAGCGCTTTCATTCATTAAAGTACAATTGACTACACTTTGAAATAATTTCACTAGCACCAAATACGAGTGAATATTCTACTTGTTGATTGTTAGCTTCAATGATTTTCCAATTTTTATTTAAATATCTTAATAAATGAGCAAACGCCTTCCTTAAAGGATCTGATCCTCCGACAATGAACCATTTTATTTCTTCCCTATCTTCCACCGATTGCAAAAGAGCCTCGATATCATTGTAGATAACTGATCCTACTAAATAGTTCGCCCGTTGATTCGCATCCAAGTCAGTAAATAAATGAAGTAAGCGAATATGATAAAAACTTCTTGTTAAACCATACTGTTTCGCTGCTTTAAACCCTGCTTCAAGCATTTCTTCATCTATACTTTCAACCAGCTTTTGTTCGAGTGAACTTGATAGAATCGTTTCTTTCTGTAGTGCCAGAAGGGTTTCTCCTCCTAATGTCGATAAACAATACGCTAATGACCTTTGCTCGTCTACCGCGACAAATTTTGTATGGGAACCCGGGAGTACCATCATTCCTCTTCCATTAACATCAAATTGTCTCAGAAGGCCGAAGGATTCCACTTCTTCGCCGCGCATCACATCGAAATCATTTATACCTGGTATCAAATCATCTGAGTCCACGTTTACCGTGTTTTTCATTCCTAGAATAAAGATACATGGGATATTAAAGAATTCTTCCAGCTTAATAACTATCGAATTCTCTGCGAAGTCCTTAAGGCTCGCAGGACTGTCGATATGGGGAACTTCATAGATTCCTAGATTCGAAGTAATCATCCCTGAAGCTGCGATATAATTAATATCAGTAGATGCAAGATGATTATTAGTCAGCAATCGCTGGATTCCCTTTTTTAGTTGTTCTATCAAATTCTTGTTGTCACCTTTAATTGCTGTGTCTCTTACACCAATCAGAACCTTTTCAGAATCGATGATTGTGCTTGCTTCTTGATCCATTAACCTAATTCTTGAATTAGTCGTGCCGGAGTCAATTAAAATTACCTTCATATCCATCACCGCTTTTCTCTTGTATTTCAGTTGGTGATTGAAATTCATTTATGATTTCTACGAATCTGGCTGCCCGTTTTTCAATTTCTGTAAAATCACCTTGTTGTACGAGCTTGTCATTAACGAGCGTACTGCCGATTCCTAAAGCACTTGCTCCTGCCTTTACATAGTCGCCGGCATTGTCTAATGAAATACCGCCTACTGCCATGGTTTCGATAAACGGCATCGGCCCCTTTAGATCAGAAAGATATTTAGGCCCCAGGTGACTGATCGGGAAAATTTTTACCATTTTTACCCCATATTCATAAGCCGCTAACGCCTCAGTAGGGGTTAATACACCTGGTATCATCGGTACATTGTAACGATTCGCTGTTTCGATTGTTCGCTTATTCAGCGTCGGGGCAAGTAAGAAGCTGGCACCTGACAAAATAGCAAGTCTTGCCGTCTCCGCATCTAGTACCGTACCTGCGCCAATTAGCAAGTCAGGATACTGCTCTTTCACTTTTTCAATTCCATTGAGAGCGCCTGGCGTATTCATCGTTATTTCCACCGCACGGATTCCGCCTTTATAAAGACTCCTTACGGTATTCTCAATTCCTTCAGAAGAGTGGCTGCGGATGATGGCCACTAACTTTGTCCTTCTTATTTCTTCTAATGTGTTTGTCGTCATCGATTCAACCTCCTCCTACTATTTCGGTTAAATGGTGAGCATTTCCCGCCGCTCTAGCCTTGAATTCCTACAGTAAATAATGCTTTTTCTAAAACTGCTCTTACTGCTTTTTCATTCGTATGAAGCTCTTGTTTCTCTGTACCTCGAACTTCGATTGATACACGAAGTCCCTGATCTGCTTGAATCTCTAGCTCTTCTACTTTCCACAAAATACTGCTGATTGTTTCACTATCTAAAAAGCCGGGTCTACCAATCGGCATGTGGTGATCTCCATACAATTCATGTTCTACATCTAAAACTGCGTTTGAAAAATGCAACTGATTAATATAGGGCTTTGCTAATTCTAAAGCTTCGTAAATATTTTCACCATTTAAGGCTGCATGAGCGGTATCAAAAGCGAAACCAACATTCGGATACGACTCTCTCACTCTTGCAAATAATGAGACTGCCTCACTCGTAGGACCTAAGAAACGTTTTTTATGTGCCTCGCGATCAAGCGGCTCAACCAAAACTTTCATATTATATTGTGTGGCTTCCTCGCAAATCTCTGATAAAGTTTGATAAAAGCTCTCTGCAGCATCTTTTCGTAGTTGCACTCCCGGGTCTGGACCGCTAATAAATGCAATATTAGATGCACCGCACTCCGCTGCTGCATATAAACTTTCTTTTATCTGCTTTACGGATTCCCGTCTTTTTTGCGGTTCAATCGCTGAAACATCGAGATTTTTCTCATTAATTAAAGAGGTCAGCCATTGGGTAACAATCAAATTATTTTTCTCTGCTGATGTCAAGATTTGCTTCCGTTCTTGCGGATCATACCCATACCCGATTTCGACCGCCCGATAAAAGCCATCCTCTGCTAGCTTCTCTATTAAATTAGCAGTAGACCCTTTTTCAAGACAGTATGGATGATAAACTTCTGATATGAGCAATGTAGGGAGGAATAACGTTTTTTTCATCACGACGTTACTCCTTTAACAGTTACTCCTTTAACAATGGGAGCTAAATGATTTCTCATATAGTCCCCGATGTTTACGACAGCATTATCAGGGTTTGCCTCAGATTCTTTCGTCTCTTCCTCTACCATGATCCACCCCTTATAACAATGCTCCGCCAGCATACTGACAATCTGCGGAAAATCAATGGCACCTTCGCCCATCGTTTTCCACTCAGGCTTGAATGAGGCATCTTTAAAATGAACATGCTTAATCCATGGCAGATATTTTTTGTAGATATTGACAACATCCATTCCCCCAAAGGCAATATGACCGGCATCAGGTGTGTAGCCAATATATCTTGAGTCTAATCCTTCAAAAAGGACTTTATAGTCTTCTTCCGTTCTAAAATATGAAGTTGGAGGAGAACTTGGATGAAACGAGCAAACGATTCCTTGATCATAAGCCCTCTTAGCAAGGGCATTTGCGCATTGAATAATATCCCTTTGCCGCTCTAACAGATGGTCACGGTTTAGCCCGACTCTTGGAGCAATATTCATAATCGCATTGGGGAAATGCTTCAAATACTCCATAAAATAGTCTGCTAGTTTCCGCTCTTCCTCTGTTTCTTGGTGATTACTCCAACTGAATGGAAGTGTAAGGGCAGCAAGCTCTAAACCTCTTTTCGCTAATTCCTCTTTGAGAAGTTCAGGTGCATTCTTAAATCTTCCAAGTAATGAGACTTGAACATCGATTCCTTTAAATCCAGCTTTCTCAACCACACTGATAATATGGCCTAGATAATCGGTCTCTTTATCATAATCTAACTCCCACGTTGAACCATGACATCCAAATAGAATGGACAATGTATTCTCTCCCCCTTCTGTTCTGTCACCTAATAAATGCAGCCTACGACAGCTAATCGCTGATTGAATGAAGCGCTTACTTTTCTCAAAAAAAAAAAATTTGGAGTGCTTTCAGCTCTTTCGTTCATGGACGACACCTATTTCATACTATCGCTTAGTTTATCCGGAGGATAAACTAAGTTAGCTACTTTCTGAATATTAACATTACTTAACTTAGTTTGTCCATAGGCTAAACTAAGTTTGATAAATTTTTTTAAAAGAATTATACTATATTTGATATTACTATTGATTGAAATAAAGAAGGTGATACTATGGCATTAACGGGTGACCAATTCCTCGTTAAAGAAATAAATAAAACCGTTGTTCTTGAGGCGATACGACAGCATTCTCCTATCTCCCGCGCTGTAGTCTGTAAGATCACCGGACTGAATAAAGGAACGGTTTCAAACCTAGTCAATGAATTAATTGAAAGTCACTTTGTATATGAAACAGGACCTGGTGAATCCAGCGGAGGTCGAAAGCCAGTAATCCTAATGTTAAATAGTCGTGCCGGCTTTTCTATTGGCATCAACTTAAAGGTTCACCTCATTTCAGCTATATTGACAGATCTGCAAGGTACGATAATTGAAAGAATTGAGGTACCGCTTAACACAATCTCTCAGGATGATATTTACGGACATTTAAAGCGTACCATTCAAAGCCTTATATCAAAAGTACCGGATAGCCATTATGGTGTCGTAGGTATTGGCGTCGCATTCCCTGGGACAATCGATGAAAGCGGTACTATCCTCATCGCTCCAACCTTAAAGTGGAAGAATGTCCCGTTACAAAAAATGCTTGAAAATGACTTTTCCCTACCTGTTGTCGTGAATAACGAAGCAAAGGTAGGGGCTCTAGGAGAGACAGAGTTTGGGCTCGGCAGAGATTCCACAAATATGCTTTATATAAGTATTGGCCATGGTATCGGAGCCAGCATTATGTTAAATAAAGAACTTTATCGGGGCCAGCTCGGCTTTTCCGGAGAGGTAGGTCATACAACATTTTACATTCAAGGGGAAACTTGTGAATGCGGCAATGTCGGCTGCTGGCAGCATTATGCCTCTGTAAAACCGCTCTTACACCAGGCGGCACAAATAGATGGAATCACAGAGCATCTACATCGTTTCGGAAAGACCAGTCCGGATATGGACGTACTCGTAGAGCTTGCGAAGGAAGAAAATAAACATGTCATTCTCCTCTTTGAGAGTATCGGGAAAAATATTGGCATTGGAATCAGCAATCTTGTGCGGATTCTCAACCCTGAATTAGTGATAATTGGGGGGGAAATGGCAGCCGCTGAGGAGTGGTTGATTCAGCCTGTCACACAAATGGTCAAACAGCGCGCAAGTCTTTATTACGAAAAACAGCTCCGGATCCTCTTCTCTCAGCTAGGGGATGATGCAATCTTTTTAGGAGCAGCATCGATTGCTATCTCACAACTATTTAAAAAAACCAGAGTTACGATTAATTAATTTATATTTTTAATAAACCCCATTTGGCGGCGGTTGCTAAAACTTCACACCGCCAGCATTCTTTTTAAGAACTCCCTTTGCTAGGCAGCAGCGAAAAAGTTACGCTGACTGTCCGCTGGGTTAAAAACAAATATAGTAATATATTCCCGGAAAATGCAAACCCTTTCATATCAAGGAGGCTGGCGATGAAATATGTAATTGGAATTGATCTAGGTACCAGCAGTGTTAAAGCATTTACTAGTCAAAGAAGAAAAGATATACGGGGAAAGCTCGGCCCAATAAAAATCAGGATACAGCGTGCAAGATCCAGACCACTGGGTGACACAAACGATTTCTGTCATTGCTTCTTATAGACAATAAAAAAGGATCTTCCAGTAAACGTTGAGGAATAGATTTAACCAATTGTTATGAAATATGCGGAAAACACAAACGGTAAAATGAAAAAGGTTCTTTTCTACCGCCTGCATCTTAATAAGCATCCCACATGGCGAACATATAAAGACAGGGGTAAAACATCAGCCATTGATAATTGGTTCTGTCAATCGCTTCCAGAATATTCCCATGAAAACTTAACATGATTACTTCATTAAAATTTGATTGCACATTTATTAAGAATTCTAAAAAAATGAATAGGAATCCTTTGAGAAACTTTCCATTTAATAGTTGAGCAAATCCTGGTAATGCCACACTCCAAAAGATGCTTTCCAGTTTATCTATTTACTCCATTTCATCATCTTCTAAGTGTTAGCCAATTCATCATGGTCAATCATCCGAGGAGGTTGTTCCATCCAACCATGATCAATCATGATGTTTATTCCGTCTTCTACGTATTTTAGTACTCCCCCCATAATTCGTATGTAATGTGCCGATAAATCACGTCGGGATGTTACTGACAAACTTGTCCCGTAATATTCTATGGCACGGGAAGCTATTGAATTGAAATGAAACATCATTAATTTATCAGAAAAAGGTGATACTGTTGAATCCGATACTTCAGTATCCCAAGAAACAGAAGTAGGAAGGGTATTTTCAGTTAAAATGGAACTGTAAACTTCTATATGATTAGAAGCAATCTCTTTTCCTTTTTTCAAAAAGCGACCCACTTCTTTTGATGTAGCAACTTGACTGAAACCAATCACTGTAGCCCTGCTAACACATTTCTTTGAAGGTTAGCATAAAGATTCGTTATTTCTAAAGCAGTTAGTGGTCTGCGTTCTCCCAACCAACCTGTCAAAAAGCTTTGTTTTTTAATAAAATCAACTTTCTTTGGGGTTACAATATACGGGGCACGTATGTAAAGCCCTTTTGATAGTAAAACATTAACCGTTTTTTTTAGAAGTTCCTTCGATTCATCAATACATTCCGAAAAATATTCGAATACGTCTGAACGTGCAGCTAAAGACAACGAAATACTATAACCATCCAACCCCATCTGCCCCCATTGCTGCAGATAAAAAAGATAGTACGTATCCGAAAACAATGGTGGAGCAGTTACCTCAACGTCTTCTTGATCTTTAAAGCCATATGGAATTAGGAATTTTTCACTGTTAAAAATGAATGTAAGCTTTTGAAGATGCGATTGTGCTAACTCCAATGCGTACTCCAATATAGGCAGGATTTCAATATCTTCGACTTTCTCTAAAAAATATTTAAGAACCACAAGCTGACATACTGTCACTCATATAATTAGACCATAGTTGAGAAATTTCAGCAGAAGTTAATTTAATATTTTGTTCACTTTGTATAAGCCTACCTCCATATTATTCCTTTGCTAGTTCATCACGATCTGCTGCTTTTGGTGGTTCTTCCATCCAACCGTTATTAATCATAATATTGGCACCCTCTTCCGAGTATTTCGCAATCTCAGCAATTAAACGAGTGTACATCACTCCTACATCACGTCTTGGACTAACAGATATGGCAATTCCATATTGACCGATTCCGGATGCGCTTAACCCTGTAACGTGAAACATCATAAGCTTATCGGAAAAAGGGGATAAAGTGGAATTGGTTACTTCCGATGTCATATTTTTCGCAGTTGACAGGTGTTCCTCGTGTAGAATAGAGCTAAAAACCTCAAAATGCTTCGCTGAAATCTCTCTTCCTCGCAACATATATTGACGAACTTCCTTTGACTTTGCAACCTGACTAAATCCCGTAATCAAAGCCTCACCTATTGCATTTCTTTCTGCATCGTACACAAGATTGGCAATTTCAATTCCTAACAATGGGCGCTGATCACCAAACCAACCGGCTAAAAAACTTTGTTTCTTTACGAAATCTACTTGCCCTGGTGTCGGAATATAGGGATGTCGAGTAAAAATACCTTTTATTAAGGCTATTCTCCTCGCCCTGTTCATAAGCTCATTTGACTCTGTAAAATAATCTGTGTAGAAAGCAGCAATATCATCTCGTGCAGAAAAAGTAAGCATCATGCTACACGCTGTTAGTTCCATCCTTCCCATATTCAACATATAAATCAGCATCATCGTATCAGAAAACAACCGAGGTGCTTCTGTATTAACATCCTGCTCCGTAAAACCGATTGGGATTGGATATTGCTCCGAGTTTAAGATTTGTGTCACGGTTTGAACTCGTTTTTCTGAATAGTCTAAAGCATATTTTAAGATCACACGTATATCTTCATCTTTTACGGTTGCTAAAAAATACTTCACACCGCAAATAATCATTGTACTAGACTGATACGTCATCCATAGGCTTGAAATCTCTGAAGAAGTAAGTTTAGTTTGATGTTCTGTCATTCTTAAAACCCCTCCTACTACAAAACAATTTTAATTATTAATATCCCTAAGACCCTGCTATAGTATTCAAAATGCGGATATTGCCCCAACAATAACGAACAGGCTGTTCAATCTGCTCAAGCTAATGCAAATCCAGAACAATTGCAACAGGCCCAGCAACAGCTTGAACGAGCTCAACAACAAGTTCAGCAAGCCCAAGCTACAGCTCAAGTACAACAAAGTTCAGGTCAACAACAAAATCAACAAAACCGTTACTAATAATACTTATCCCCTTTAAAGGGGATTTTGTTGGACTATAGCCAAGTGGTAAGGCAACAGACTTTGACTCCGTGATCGTTGGTTCGAATCCAGCTAGTCCAGCCAAAACTTTCACCTAAAACAATTTCCTACATAATAATGAATTTAGACAATTTTATTTGCTACACTTTTGAAACCACCGTATAGGTGGTTTTTTAGTTGAACAAGATCTCATAGTATCGGATGAATCCTATATACAAATTTAGTTAACATAAAGATATTTATCGGCAAAAAGAGGTTAGGTAGCTATGTAATCATAATTAATTTGTTAAATTTTAGATAATAAAAAACATCATTTTTTCCGTTCAGCAGTCTAATGTGAAAGAATTTCTAATTATTGATGGGCTTTATTAAGAGTAAAAATCAAGTTACTTAAAATGGGAAGGAATGTAATAGTATGTATAAAATTTTTATTTTCGTTCATATGATACCTCCTAAGAATACTTAGATATAAAAATTTGTTCTGTTTACGCACAGCCCTAACCATTTTTTTGTCTCTACTCGACTAAATGGAGGATATTGGTCTGGCATATAAAGATGTTTTGTTACTTCTATATCTAATCACCATTGATAACTGTCTTCCACATCTCCTAATGTAAGTTCTCTTAATGTTACTTTTGGTAGGATGCCTTTTTCCAATCTTCTCGCCCCTTTTTATATACATTACGCTACTTTAATGAGTAATTCTTTATTCAATTAAACTGCCCTATTGCTTAGTACCAAATCCAGATAACTATATCAATCATTTTTACCAACGAAAAAGACACTTACCTACAACGGATAAGCGCCCTTTAATTGAATAACTAAAATCTGACCTCACTCATAAATCACTTAATTCTTCTTCAACTAACGCACCCGTTAATTGAAGAAGCAGTGTTTATTTTCTACCTTCTTCCAACAATTCTATTATTTTCTTGTTTTGCTTTGATAATTCTCTAAGGTATCCAATGATTGTTCCCACGCCTATTGTTATTAACAAAACTAGTATTAACACTTTATCCCTCCGTTCACTTATACCTATTTATCTTAACAACTGCATATGAAAAATGGGTAATTACTTATTTAAGTAATGCCATTCAATTCTTCAAATTGAGAGTTTATATTACCTTTTTTCTAAAGTATCAGTATTTACCTTCTAATTTCTTGTTCAACTATTCTGCCACTTTAGTTGAAGATGAAATAGCTTTACTCCTTCTTAAAGTAGTCGAGTAGAAGGGAGTCTTTCTACCTTACGGTAGATTGTACTCCACCCCCCTCACAGAACCGTGCTTGCGCAATTAACGCACACGGCTCCTCCAAGTCATCATTTACAGAATGTAGTTAATTTCTTTTCTTAAATCATAAATATTCACTTTAATCCTTGGAGAAGGTAGCGGATATTTATTAAGAAATAATCTGAATTTATCCCATGTGAAGGACTTTCTTTGACTTCTTCTATTGAGCCATTTAAACAGTAAATACTCGATTTTATCTTTGAAGTTGTTTACATTTTGGGTATTATCAGTAACGCAATAGTAGTTATAATAACCTATCAGTGAACGCTTAAATCTATCCATAATCATATGAATATCTTTACTTCTATTACTCTTCAACCATTCTTTAGTTTCTTTTAGTTTTCCCCGGACTTTCTTCCTGCTTGATTTCCTTTTCACTCGAAAATTGCCTTGTTTACTTTTCCCACAGTAATGAGTAAAGCCAAGGAAATCAAAGGTATCTGGTTTACTTCTCCCCTTTTGATTTGCATTTATCTCCGCAAACCGTCCAAAGGGAATAATTTTAGTTTTGTCCTCAGCTATTTCTAGGTTAAATTTCTTTAACCTCAACTTTAAGGAATGGAAGAATTGTTCAGCTTCACTTTTATATTGAAAACAACAAACAAGGCAAGTAGACCACAGGAACCTCCCCAGTAGTCTCTCTCAGAACCGGACGTGAACCTCTCAGCTCATCCGGCTCCCATTATTCAGCCGTAGGCTTGATACCTATATCCCAATGTTTAAAGAGTTTGGGATTTTGTTCCGAAATTCTACCTAGAAAATGTTCTGCCTTTTTCTTGTGACGGGTAAGTCTTT